>JBGSSB010000006.1:0-15225 GCA_041737255.1 Chlamydiales bacterium
GCTCTCAACGATTCAAACGATAGAACGATAATAACGATAATAACGATGAAAATTCAAAAAAATCGCTCATTTTTGGGAACTGATGCCTGTTTTGTTTTTTATATTTCTATCGTTTTGATCGTTTCATCGTTTGAATCGTTAAGCTTTCAGTTTAAGTGAACGGTATTGGGCCTGACCTGGGCTGTCAAAAACTTTGAACTTTTGACAGCAATTTCTATTTAATTATGTGACCTTATTTCTTCCATCACTATAGAGACCTCAGACAAGGCAATGCCTTGGATACATGTATGCAAAGAAAATGTTATTTAATTTTTATACCGCAGAGAAGAGCCCTGAGAGGTATTATTTTTCTCCGCGTTCTCGGCTGTTTTCTCTGCGGCAAATAATATTTTCTTAGCTATTTCGAAAAATCACCGTTACATTTTTATGGAATATTTACGGAAACACTATTGCAATCATTAGTGTATTAAAAATTGAAAGCGGAACCAATTATTAGCTTTATCGTCGCTACTTACTTGCTAAAAGAGTTATAATATGGCACAATTACTAACTTAACTACATGTAAAAATCATATTAATAAAATTACGATAATAAAAAAGGAGAATCATGAGAGGACTACTTTTATTCTTACTCTGTTTTTCGACACAGCTATTTGCTAAATCAGATGAACCCAGTGTTTGGGTTACCTGGAGAAATGATCCTACATCAACAATGACTGTGTTATGGATTTCTAAAAAATCCGACACTAATGACACCTTGCAATACCAAGAAAAAGCAGCAAACTCTACAAGCTGGACTCAAGCCAGCGGAAAACACTGGAAACTTCCTAACAGCGAGCCCTTTTTAGTCCACAAGGTGGAACTTAAAGGACTAAAATCTGACACCATCTACAATTTTAACATCGGCAAAAAATCCAAGACGCTGGCATTTCGCACCATGCCAAAGGACCTCAGCAGCCCCATACGCTTTGTTACTGGAGGCGATGCCTATCATAACAACTTTAAACGCTATCAGGCTATGTGTCGCCAAGCGGCAAAACAAAACCCACGCTTTGTCATTATCGGTGGAGACATTGCCTATACCGCTGCAAAAAAAAGTGGCGATGAAAACTGGGAACGATGGAAAACATTTTTTAGCTGTTGGTCAAAAGAGATGAAAGACAAAGATGACTGCCTCATTCCCCTACTTGTTACTATTGGCAACCATGAAGTCACAGGCAGATACAACCGCTCGATGAACGAAGCTCCTTTTTATTATATGTTTTTTGAAAAAGCCACATACGATCTTAGCTTTGGCTCATATGCTCACCTTACCTTTTTGGATTCCAACCACACCCAAAAAATTAAAGGTAAGCAAACAGCTTGGCTGGCAAAAACATTGAAAAAAAACCAATACCATACGCATCGATTTGCCATTTACCATGTAGGAGCCTATCCATCGTCAGGTAGATTTGACTTTGCAGCAAGTAAGCTAGTGAGGAAGCACTGGGTTCCAGTTTTTGAAAAATATAAGGTTCATGCCTGCTTTGAAAGCCATGACCACACCTACAAACGCACCTTCCCACTTATCAACGGCAAAGCACAATCAGGTGGCGTTGTCTACATTGGAGATGGCTCATGGGGAGTATCACCAAGATCACCAGAAGCCCGCCCCTACCTTGCCCATAAAGCAGCAAAGCAGCAGGCCCTCGTAGTTGAGCTTTCAAAGACAAAACGAAAGTTCTGGGCGGTAGATCCAAAAGGCAAAGTAATCGATACCTACGAGCAAGAAGTGAAGTAGGTAGATAGGTGGTAAAAGGGGCCGACCTAGGGTGTTGATTTGAGCTCTTTTTCAAAGAATAGCTTTTATGTGAAATTTGCCCTTGAGCGAAGCTCTCTGGAGTGTCGGTGCAGCATGCACCGCTCTCATTTTTGACCGAGCCTTTTTCATGAAAAGCCTCGAGGATATAGTAAGGGGCATGTTGCTTTGACGTTGTCGAGGTAAAGGTTTACGATGAAATTAAGAACGGCGCATGCTGCGCACGCACTCCAAAGAGCTAAAGCTAAAAAACAAATTTGTTGCTGCATCCTTAGTATGAAAAAGAGCTCAAATCAACCCCCTAGGGCTGGCCCCTTTTAACCTTTTATAGTGGTGATTTATGCAACAACCCCTATTGGACTAGTAAGTTCATACTACTGTATAATCACCCATCAAAAACCCCTGAGCACACGTGAAAAAAATACCTCTTTTATTGCTTTTTGCTTTGTCCCTAGCGTTTGGGTTGGGCTACTGGGGATATGTACAGCTAAATCACAACTTTTGCATCTCCCACATTACACTAGATGAGTGGACTCCAGCAAAAACGGTTCCTGCCAACAGCCCATCAGAAATTGCAGAAGCAAAAAAAATCTTAAACCAACCCTTTACCTACCTTGGCAAAGGCAGGCAAAGCTTTGTATTTATAAGCCAAGATGGCAACTATGTGTTGAAGTTTGTCAAAGCGCACAGAGCAAATGCATCATGGCTCTATAAATCAGTTCCGTTGCCCGGCTTTTTAGACAAAATGCGTAAGGCAAAACTACTGCTGACGCAAAATGAGCTGAGGAAGTTTTTTATTAGCCTATCACTTGCTAAAGAGCCCTTACAAAGCATGACCGGCATTCTCTATCTTCACTCAAGCCCTCTTCATGAGTTGCAAAAAAAGGTAACTCTTATCGATCGCATCGGGATGAGCCACACCATTGACAGCGATAGCGTGCCATTTTTACTACAAATCAAAGCCGATAAAGTATGGGACACCCTAGAGACCCTATGGGCTAAAAAAGATATGGCAGCTCTTAAAACCCGCTTAAAGCAGCTAGTAGCTCTTTTTGTTGAACGGGCAAACTGCGGCATTATCGACCCTGACACACGCCTACTGAAAAATGATAATATTGGCTTTGTAGAAGATCGAGCTATCTACATTGATCTTGGTACATTTAGAAAGTCGCTCAAAAGCCAAAGTCCTGAGTATCTGCTGAAGGATTTTGCAGTACTTACGCCAATTTTACAGTGGTTACAAAAAAAAGACATGCATCTTGCATTATATTTTGAACAACAAATGCAAGAGGCCGTCCTAGAACTAAGCAATCAAATTAGCAAATAAGGTAAGAGCTGCCGAGCAGTCTATAAAATGGCTGAATGTCGGACCTGCACTAATTACTGCACCGTTATCCAAAGAGCTTCAATCATGGACAGTTTTCACTGCAAAGTCACCTTAAACACCTATTAAATTGCGCCACCAGCCCATACCTCCATATATTTGATGTGAAATAATAAAATATTTGATATAATCCAAATTAAGAGATTACACCGGGAGGCGCACCATGGGCAACCTAGGAAGACTCGATTCAGGACAAATCGAAAATCAGTCCCTTGGACAATTCACACAATCCTTCAATAAAGCTCTCGATGGAAAATCCGGGGGACACGTTTTTGTCACCCCTAAGGGTTTGGAGCGCATGAACTGGCTGCAAGCGGGTGTTAAATGGTTAACCACAGGGGGTAAGGTCTATACACTTTCCGCACGCGACATACAAACTATTGGGAAAAAATTTGAAGAAGCAGGTGCCACAAATGTTGACATGCAAAAAGTCAACAGACTTTCAGGGAAGCTCGCAAGTGCCAAGTCGACAGAGAATACAAACACAAAAGGAATGCAACTTCTTTCAAAAATAACAGACACAATCACTCAGGAAAATGTATGGAGTGAAAGAGATACACTCAATAAAGATGTGTCAAAAGAGGAAAAAACCAAAAGCGCACAAGCTAGGTGGGAGCGGGAATATGGCAACATCGATACATCAGAGCCGAGTAAGAGCACAATAAAACTTGAAGAAGAGGAAATTCCACAATCTCGCACTGATAAGTATGAGCCGAATCGGATCAAAGGTCCCACATTGTCAGAATTGAGTAATCCAAGTTCGATAGATGCATCACGCCTAGAAAGAGCTGTCCGTACTATGGTTCAGGATAAAAGCCAAGGATTCAAAATGAAAGGTGGCGAGGAAAAGCAGCAACAAAATCAGCTAAATGGCTTTATAGCGACCTTTCGACAAGCTGTGGATGATACGTGTGAGGAATTCCTTACAGCCTCCAAAAAGGGGGCCCCTCTAACCAAAGGTGAATTCATTGATCTCGTTAATAATAAGGTTTTAGAAGGCTTAAAGCCAAAAATAGAAACCATAGAGTCTGAGGATTTCGCACTGGTACGCAAGGAAATGGAAGATAGAAATGAGGCAGACAAGCTTGAGGCAGAGATTACCAGTGGCCAATGGCAACCTGGTGAAGAGCGTGACGTTTTAGTTGAGAAATTTATTGGAGCGAAGCACGCTGAGGGTCAATGGAATAATCTAATGAAAAGAGATGACATGCAAGCGGCGCTAGCAGCTTTACACGAATCTCTCTCATCCTAAGTTACCCTGCACATTGAGGTAAACAGCAAAGGCACGAGGCCGTACTAGAACTAAGCAATCAAATTAGTAAATAAGGTAACGTATCAATAAAAATTGTCCTTAAGCGCAGCTCTCTTAATTTTGTCCGAAACCCTACCATGACACCTCTTAAAGCTAGAGCAAAGGGTTCTTTTTTTCTTTGAATCTGTAGAGATAAAAGTTTGTGTCAAATTGAGAGCGGCACATGCTGCCCCGCACTCCAGGGAGCTTCGCTCAAAAACAAAAAAGCGGTTAAATCGACAGCCTAGGCCTGGCCTCAGAGCTAAACGACTTGAGACGAAAGAGCTTCCCAACGTGCAAAAAGCTCCTCTAAACCGCTTTGGGCTTTGCCTAGCTTTTCGTAGGCATCGATTACTTTTTGAGAATCTGAGCTATCTACCTCTGATGCCTGCTGTTCAAGGGAAGCTATAAGTTCTTCTTGGGCAAGGATTTTTTCTTCCATGCCTTCGAGCTCTTTTTGCTCTTTGTAGCTAAGCTTTTTTGCGGAGGGTTTTTGTTGAACAAGCTTTGGAGCTTCTTGCTTTACAACCGAAGCTTTTTGTTGGACACATGCCTCTTCCCACTGCTGGCAATCTGCATAAAGCTGGGGAGCTTCGATGTTACTTCCTAACCCTAAAATCTGCGTGCAGACACGATCTACTAAGCAGCGATCATGGGAGATTAGCACTAGAGCTCCAGGAAAGCCTTTTAAGCTCTCTTCCATTACTTCAAGTGTTGGAATATCTAAGTCGTTTGTTGGTTCATCCAAAAAGAGGATATCTGCCGGCTCAAGCATAAGCTTGGCAATCAATATTCTTGCGCGCTCGCCACCTGACAAACAGCCAATAGGCATCAACAGCCTATCTGGTGTAAACAAAAACCGTTTTGCCCAGCCATTAACGTGCATATGCTGCCCACGAAAGACTACCATATCGCCAGATGGACAAAGCGCCTCTTTAAGGGTAAGGTTTGAAGGCAGATGCTCGCGGTGTTGGTCAAAATAGACAAGTTTTAAGTGGTCGGCGTACTTTCTTGATCCCATCTCAAATGGTATCATCCCCGCTAGCACCTTTAATAGCGTTGTTTTGCCGGTACCATTTTTTCCCATAATACCTATGCGGCTTCCGGGAGATAAGGTAAGGTCTAACCCTTTAAAAAGCACTTTATCGCCAAATGATTTTGAAAGATTTTTTGCAACGAGTAGCTTTCTGGTTTCACGCTCCGATGCCGAAAAATCAATAGTTACCTGGGTAGTTTTATTTCGCTGGGTAACATCTGAGAGCTCATCTAAAAGTGCATAAGCTCGCTGCATGCGCGATACTGACTTTGTCGTTCTTGCTTTAGGCGAGCGTCTCATCCAGTCTATTTCATCTTTAGCGCTAGCACGAAGCACTCGCTCTTGTTTTGCCTGCCCTTCTAAAAATGTCTCTTTCTTTTCCATGTACTCGCTCAAAGAGCCATCGCACATAAAAAGACCCTCTGGATAACACTTGTTGATTTCGATTATCTTAGTGCAGACATTATCAAGAAAATAGCGGTCGTGACTTACAACGAGGTATGAAGTTTTTTCTCTTAACAAAAATTTTTCAAGCCAGAGGATACCTTCGAGATCTAAGTGGTTGGTGGGCTCATCAAGAAGCAATAAATCAGGCTCTTGCATCATAGCTCTAAGAACGCTAAGGCGCTTTTTCCAGCCTCCAGAAAGCAACGAAGCATCTGCTGTTGTATCTGGAAACTGTGCTTTACTTAGTAGTATACGAGCCATAGTTTCATTTGCTGTCTGATCAAAGCCGGCGGCACTTTGGACTAAAACTTCTTCAACGCTAAGCGCTGGAAAAACAGGATCTTGCTCAGCATAAGCAAGGCGTAAATTTGTACGTTTTGTAATTGAGCCCTTGTCTTGAACTTCAGCTCCGCTAAGAATTTTCATAAGCGTAGACTTTCCTGAGCCATTGGGGCCAATCAGGCCGATGCGCTCACCACTTTGTATGGTAAAGGAAAGCTCCTGAAATAACAAAAGGCTTCCGTAAGATTTTGATAGTGAATGGATTCCAAGTAGGGCTGTCATAAGAAATACTATAACAGAGCGGCAGATTGGGGTCAAGGGACTTGACTACACTATTGCTAAGACTCTTAATGACACCCCCAGGCGTTGACACGAAAACAAAAAAATAGTACTTTGCTTGAACTTACAACCCTAAAGAAGATGGTACATCTATGATTCGACCTACGCTTTTCGCACTTTTCGCCCTAACAACACTCTGCAGACCTCTTCGAGCAGAAGATGAACAAACCCTTATGCAAAGCGACATAAAACATGTTGTTGTTCTTATGTTAGAAAATAGGTCTTTTGATAACGTCTTAGCATGGCTCTACGATGACGAAGATGCCCCACTAGCATTTATCCCTGACACTACCGATCCTGTTTATAAAGGGTTAACACAAGCTACTCTCCCTTTTTATACAAATAGCCTCAAAGACTCTCACGGCGAAGTTGTATTTAGCTCTCCACCTATAAAAGGCGTGCCTTCCGTTGAAGATTGGCCATACATCAACTCCCCCCAGTATAACCCCTACGAAACCTTCCCCAATATTTTACAGCAGATTTATGGAGATACCTCCAATAATGAACCTAACATGTCGGGCTTTTTACAAAATTATGGCTCCTGCTGGTGGCAAGGATCGTGGAAAGATCAGCAAAAAACAATTACAGCCGTAATGGAAACATACACAAAAAAAGAGCTACCAATACTGTATGGCCTTGCAAAACACTACGCGGTAAGCGATGAATGGTTCTGCTCCGTCCCATCTGATACTAATCCAAACCGCGCATTTGCTGCCTGCGGAACATCAGAAGGACAAATCGTCGACGGCCCCTTTACAAAAAGCCTCTTTTATTCTGATACCATCTGGAACAAATATACAGATTTATCCCCCAAAACAAGCTGGAAAATCTTTTGGCAATCAAACATGGTAACAGGCCTCATTTATGGCCCCTTTACAGGCCCTAACACCTTTAATGCCATGAATCTCATACCGAACCTTGAAAGCCACTACGACAGCATAGCAGGATTTCATGAGCTTGCACGAAATGGCCAGCTACCCTCATTTAGCTTTATTGAGCCGCAGATGACGTCAGTAAAAGAACTTGTTGCAGGTCTTCCACTAGATGAGCTTTCAGGATATCGGGTGATGTTTGGTCTTCAAGGAAATGACATGCACCCTCCAGGTGATGTCCGCCCCACTGAAAACCTTGTTGCCAACATCTATACAAGCCTCATTGCCAACCAAGAGGCTTGGAATGACACGCTATTTATCATAACATTTGATGAACATGGCGGCCTATTTGATCATGTTATACCCCCAAAAGCGATTTCTCCTGATAGCCACTTTGAAAATGGCTTTATGTTTGACCGCTATGGCGTTAGAGTGCCAACAATTTTCATCTCACCACGCATTAAAAAAAGTACTGTCGTAAGGTCTGACAACCCTGCAATGCCCTTCGATCACACATCCCTTATCTCAACGCTTTTAAATTGGAAAAAAATCAACAAAAGCCGCTGGAATATGGGACATCGAACAGCTGTCGCCCCTTGCTTTGACACAGTAATTACTGAAGCGATTCCTCGCACGGATGCCATACTTGCACCAGAAAGTACCAGCTCGACAAAAAATAGCATCAACATGGGTGATGTCTTTTATCTTCGTGATAAGGATGGCAACTACCTAGTTAACAATACCCTATTTTTTGCTGAAGGCGCCTTTGCCGGATCAAGTGACGATAAAGCCAAGCTTGCATTTGCCGGAGGCTCCGGGCTAATCTCACATGGTTCATTTGCCTTTATTGAATCTCAGGATGAATCCTTGGGATCAGCCAACATACTCCAGTCATCACTTTTTGATGCCGACTGCATATATGGAGAAAAAGTCTTTTCATCGGGACAGTGGTGGACGGTAAAGAGCGTTGAAGCACCTTACCTTGGTGCGCCTGTCCAGTTTGGAGATCGTATCTATCTTGAAAATCATATTTTCTTAGATATATTTCAGCTAGTTCCAGCACGCCTTACATCATCAGGCGGTTTTTTAAACAAAAGCATTCTTACCTGCAAATCTATTGCAGAAGAAGGAAGCGATGATAACTACTGGGTTATTGAAAAAGCAAACAACTAATTAATTTTTTAACTTTTTTTTGGAGGCATTATGAAACGATTTATGTTACTATTAGGCGTATTATTAACCAATTTACTGGCGGCTACAACTATGCAAAACAATCCTGTTGTTACAATTGAAACTACACTCGGCGCAATTCAGATTACTTTGCGTCCAGATATCGCCCCTAAAGCCTGTGAAAATTTCATCGGCTTAAGCAAAAAGGGCTACTACAATGACGTTATTTTTCACCGCGTTATTAAAGGTTTTATGATTCAAGGTGGCGACCCTACAGGCACAGGCCGTGGTGGCGAGTCTCTATGGAACAGAAATTTTGAAGATGAATTCTCGCCTCAGGCTAAATTTGACCGCCCAGGTCTTCTTGCTATGGCAAACCGTGGCCCAGCAACAAATGGTAGCCAGTTCTTTATTACATGTGCAGCTACTCCTTGGCTAAACAACAAACACACGATCTTTGGCGAAGTAACCAAAGGCATGGATGTGGTACAAAAAATTGAAAACTGTGAAAAAGACAGCCAAGACAAACCAAAAACAGCTGTGAAAATTCTTAGCATAACAGTTCAAGAACCTCAAGTTGCTGCTCAACCTCAGTAAGGTTCGAGCCGATTCTTAGATTTTAGAGCCCATAAACATTTCTATTGTTTATGGGCTCTTTTTTTAATTTTTTTTATAATTACATTTAAAAATATCCCTTGATTATCTATAGCTAGACTAATGGTAACGAAGGGAAGAAACGTGAGAGCATCAGCCTATTTATTTACAGCAATACTTCTGTTATTTTGTACTCAATGCCAAAAAACAGATTCAGATGTTCAACAGGTAAAAGAAGCTACCGCTGCCTTTAAGCAAACCCTTATTTCTGGAGACAGTGAGGCTCTTGCAAACCTTCTATCTAAAGACGCCATAGACTACAACCTCACCTCCCAAGATTCCCTATCAGGCAATAACACCATAGCTCGCGCCCTGTGCTCAGCACTTCAAACAGATCCAACACCAGAGCTTTCTGTTGACGTAGAAACCATTTCCCAAAAAAGTGCAACCAGCATACGACTTAAAGGGCTACTCACACTTGATTTTACCACTGCTCCACAACAGCAAATTGCCTTTTGCCTGGACTTCCAGAAAAACCAAAATAAATGGCTCATATCACAAATCAACCACCTTCTTTTAGAGCCTGCCCCATCTAATTATGAGAAGCTCAAAAAACTCTCGTGGCTTGAAGGAATTTGGGAGAACCAAGATGAAGACACAACCTTTACCTCGCGTTATAGCTGGGATATGAACCGAAATTTTCTAAAACAACAATTTAGCATAAAAATATTAGGTCACAAGCAGCTACATGGCACCCAACTTATTGGATGGGATCCCGTAAACAATACAATTTTCTCATGGATCTATGACACAGACGGCGGATTTGGCAAAAGCACTTGGTCACATGACAATGACAGCTGGTATGTAACAACAGCCTTTACACTCTCCGATGGGCGCAAATGTTCAGCAACGCAAATCTACACATACTTAGATGATAACACCTACACTTTTTCCTCAGTAAGCCGCGACGTTGAAGGAACCCTGCTACCAAATGTTGGCCCTTTTACCATTATCAAAGACAAAGAGGCCAGCTAATGAAACGTAAAATCCTCTTCACACTTTTTGTTGCTATTACGGTCTCTTTATTGATGCTACTTCTTATAGGCCTCTATGCAGACGGGCCAAGAAGATCTAATCCTTCAAGAGGACATTCGCACCCAAGGGGGCAGCCGCAACAAAGAAACAACCGCTCCCAATCTCAACACCACTCTCGGCAGCAGCAAAGGCCGCAACACCACCAACGCTCGCGCAATCAACACCGCTCAAACACCCCACAGAGCTATTATCAATACAGATCAAATCAAATACCGCAAGTTTCCAGAAGCCCCTCGATGAGTCGCTCGGAGCCAAGAAGACAACCTCAGAGCCCGCGCAGGCAACAGTATCAGCAAAAAAATGCCCCACGAGGCCAAGCCCAGCCTCATAACAGACAAGCACAGCAACAGACACGCAATTTCAGACAGCAAAACCGCTCTCATAACAACCGGATTCAGCCAGCAACACCTGCTACCTCGGGCATTCTCAATCAGCAGAGGTCACTTTCAAGAAGAGCAGAGGGATCACGAAGAGTCATAAAACAGAGACATCCAAGATGCGACCAGTGGTTTGGCGATGGCTTTTTCCAAAGCCATGATCGTCACCCCTATTTTCACAATCAAGGAGACAACTGGTGGTGGGCACCATCTTGGATTGGCATTTCCTCATGGCTTCCTTGGGGATGGAACTCAGCTGTATACTACACAGATTCTGGCTATGGCTACACGATGCCACCTAATGATTATCAAAACACACAAGAACCGTATGAACGCTCCCCGCAAGATGATTGGATGCCCTTGGGTGTATTTGCTGCCGGACAGTCCCCTTCAGAGGCCTCCTATACGTCAATGTTTGTGCAACTAGCACTTGGCAAAGATGGAGCGCTTGCCGGAACATACTTTAACAGCGCCACAAACGAGGTTCACGACTTAGATGGCTCTGTAGACCAATACACCCAAGAAGCAGTCTGGAAAGTCTCCGACAACCCAGACTCCCCTACAATGACAACCGGGCTATACAACCTAACCCAGGATGCCTCTACTGTGCAGGTGCACTTTTTAGACGGCACAGTTCAACCATGGACATTTATTCGTCTGAACAAATAAAGGAATTTTTCATGTCAGTACAACCTACAAACTCAAATCAACCACCAGCTCAGAGCTCAGTAGAGCCCACAAAAAAAGCAAGCCTTACATCAGGCCGGTACTATGAAGAATTAACCCAATCCGAAGATATACTTAGTGCCCTTATTGCCAAATTTTCGGGAGGTGGTGCAAAATCAAATGAAATCACCCAAAAAGACATAAAAAAACTCACCCAAGCTCTTAGCAATTTAAAAGATCTAGAAAACGTCATCAAGCCACAAGTTCAATCCTCCTCAGAAAGCGAAGATGACACCGTATCTGCTGCAAGTAGCGACGTGGATAGTAATGACTCAGACAGCTCCCTAGAGGATATTCCTGAGCCCCCAGCACCACCACCGCCACCGCCTTCCACATCTTTTGCGCCGCCCCCTCCGCCACCACCACCTGGCAGCTCATCTTTTGCACCTCCACCTCCTCCTGCTCCAGGACAGCCTACAGGGAAAGCTCTCGCTGCACCTACCGCTGCTATCCTGAGCTATGGGGAAGCAAAAGCAAAGATTGAGCCCATTATTAGCAACACTCTAAGAGGCCTAGCAAAGAACTTCGCAAAAAGCACTGACATGTCTGAAAGACAACGCACAGCAGAGTTTTTACTAAGAAAAGCGTTTGAAAGCACTCCAGGAATCCTTTCGCAAGATGACCTAAATAGCGCCTTTGATCCCTCTAAAAATCCATCGCGTAACGAAGCCAAAGTCTTACGAAAGCTAACTCAAGATATCATCAATAACCCCGAGAAATTGCTAAAAACAGAAACCAAACCTTCTGCAAGAGTAAGTCGACAAATAGAAACCGTTGTCGACGACATGCTAGGCTCTGGTTCCACCTTAAGAACAAGTAGAAGCTCAAGGGCAATAAAAGAGCCTACTATCGAAGAAATCACAAACGTCGTAACAGAATTCCTCGAAGCGCGTGGCGAAACAAAAGCCGCCATAGAAAAGACGTTCGAAAAAGAACAGAACATCCAGATCACCTATAAAGCCGTCCTAAAAGCCGTCAGGGAGTTTTGCAGCGCAGAAAAAATCAAGGTAGATCTAAACAACCCCAAAGATATTACAGACCTTTACAAACTAAAACGCTCAAACGAGTGTGAGAAAGCAATTAACGCTCTAAACATATCTGAAGATGAATTAAGCCAATACCTCTCTGCTAGCAAAAGCAGCCTTCCAGATAGTTCTGTAAAAGCATTAGCTAAGTATCAGGAGCTTTCATTAGTTAAGCTTTGGCTGTTTGACAAAGGCTCATCTTTTACAGACGTTTTGTCCAAAGGAGAATCTGCAATTAAAGAGACTATAGATTCCCTTACCAAAGAAGTAATTGCCTACAAGATGAAAAAAGAGGGTAAAAATGAAGCTGAGGCAAAGGCTGAACTTACAAACATGGGACAGCGTCTAGAAATCTACCAAGAAATGCGCCACGACACCACAGCTATTCCTTCTGCATTTGAGCGCGAGCAAAAATCGAATAAAAAGGCCATATACGAAATAAAGGCCAATGAATTTGAACAGATTTTTGACGATCTAGAAGCTGGCAGGGTTCCCGATGATCTTTCCTACTTTCTTGGTGATACCTTCACAGCAAGCTCAAAACTGCTGCGGCAGCTTAACCTGGGCCTAAGCATAAAAGAAAAGGGCTCGCAAGATAAGATCCTACGCACACTATCCCCATTTCAACAGCTATGGATACTAGAGGCGTGTCCAAGTGAGGAGCAGCGCCAAATCATAGTCAGCTCTATGGCCAATCAAATGGTTGAGGCCCTACAAGGCACTGATTCGGCAAAAAAAGCAACAGCAGTAAAGCTTCTTGCCTACATAAACAGTAACCGAGAAAGTGCAAAAGCTGAATGGCGATCAGGATATGATTTATTAAGCAAAACACTTAATGCAAACCCAAAGTTCATCGCAATTCAATCGTTAATTTAAATTGCCAAAATGAAATCCTCAGAGTATAACACTAGATATAACTGAGGATTTTCTATGAAAAAACAAAAATTAAAACTAGTTGCACTTCTTTCTATTCTTTTTATTTTCACTACAAGCAGCTCATGGGCCGCCGCCCCCTTCTTTCCAAAGCTCGTTGTAAGTGGTACTGCAATACTACATAAACCAGCAGATCAGCTCGGTTTAAATATTAGCATACAAACACAAAGCGACTCAGCAGACAAAGCTCTGGCTGACAACAATGACAAAATGCAAGATCTTATTGACAGCCTTCAAATTGCAGGCCTTGTAAAGGGGGAATACCATACGGGACAATTTTCTATTAACCCTGTCTATTCAACACCACCAAGAAACAACACTCCCCCAGACTGGAGAGCCACAATTATAGGCTACGATGTAACAAACACCGTAACAATACACACACAACAACTTGACCTTGCTCCAATACTTATTGATGCCGCAGGACAAGCCGGCGCCACACAGATATCAAATATAAACTTTACCATTAAAGACACGAACATCCATCGCACAGAGGTTATCTCTCAAGCTACCGCCAATGCTCTACGAGATGCCGAAGCACTTGCTGAAGCCGCAAACATCAAAATTGTACGTATTTTAGATATAACGCTTGATCAGCCGCAAATCTACACAAGACCAGGTCAAAACATGATGTATATGGCAAAATCAGAACGCCTTCCTTTTATAGAAGCTCCTGATGTTGACATAAGCGCTAATGTATCAGTGACCTTTGAGATAGCTACGAAAGCGTAAGGATAATAGGGCCCACCTTTTCAGTAAAAGGGGCCCTTTTCACGCCCCCACCAACCTAATGAGGTTTATGAAAAAATTTACATGTTTTATGTTTTTACTCACCTTAATAGCAGCCCCTGCCTGGGGTTGGTATCGCGTGGAGGACAAAAGCGATTATATCGAACTTGAAACCATGTATGGCTCTACCACCATACGCGAGCCTGTACTGCTTGACTTGATACGATCCGATGCATTTGAGCGCCTTAAACGCATTCGTCAATATGGAGTTACCTGGTTTATTCTGGATGAATATGAGTACACCCGCCATGAGCACTCGCTAGGTGTCTTTTATCTGGTTCAAAAGTATGGTGCACCACTTGATGAACAGGTAGCTGCGTTGCTGCACGACGTAAGCCACACTGCCTTCTCACATGTCGGGGACTATATATATGGCCATATTCGGTCTGAGACGGCAATGCAAGATGAGATGCATGAGCAGTATATTGTTGATTCAGGCCTCATGAAAATCTTGCAAAAGCATGGTTTTAGCCATGCAATAACTGAAGAGGCAAAAAAGTCTCAGCCCTGTTATGAGCAAGACAAACCCAATATCTGCGCAGACCGTCTTGAATATGTCCTGAATGGAGCTTTAATCGAAGGCATTTTTACAGAGCAGGACATACGCGATATCCTCCAGCATATCCATTTCAAAAAAGAGACCTGGTTTTTCGATAACGTAACCCTAGCAAAAAAATATGCTAAGGCATCAGTGCAACTGCCGGAGATGCGATGGGGCGCTGCCTGGCATGCCTTTACGTATAACTGTATGGCAAAGGCTCTTCTGAAGGCGATAAAAATTAACCTCATTAGCTTTGATGAAATAAAATTTTCTACTGATGACGTACTCTGGAACAAAATAAATACAAGCACAGATCCCGACATTAAACTACAGATGCAACGGCTTAAAAAGTGGCAAACAACATTTAAAGTGGTATCCGAAGATCAAGGAGATATGATCAGAAGTTGTGTTTGAAATAAAAAGAGTGTACCCTCAGTAAGGTTTTCGTCAAAAAACAAATAACAGAGGGTAACTCATGAAAGAGTATGTCAATTTCACAGATAAAGATCATGTACAAACTTTCGAAA
>JBGSSB010000034.1:0-17939 GCA_041737255.1 Chlamydiales bacterium
TTTTCTAAATAGCAAAAATAAATCGATAAAAACTCTGAGCTGACCCCAATACCGTTCACTTAAACTGAAAACTTAACGATTCAAACGATAGATAATAACGATAGAAATATAAAAAACAAAACAGGCATCAGTTCCCAAAAAGGAGCGATTTTTTTGAATTTTCATCGTTATTATCGTTCTATCGTTTGAATCGTTGAGAGCTTAAGTGAACGGTATTGAGGTCAGGCCAAATACCATTCACTTAGAAGTTCACGCAAGTTTTGCGTGCGATTAATAAAACTGGCTTGAGCTATTCAGTGGCTTGGCAGGTGGTTTCCATGATGATTTCGGAAAGCGCCGAGACCCAAGCAGGGTGCGTGTTAAGGCTTGGGACAAGGTCCAGTGCCTCCCCACCTTGCTCTATGAACTCCTCTTGATACTCCATGCCAATTTCGTAGGTTGTTTCCAAACAGTCAGCAACAAATGATGGGGCAAATACTAAAAGGCGCTTATCACCCATTTTGCGGCGCTCTTTTATAACACAAGAGGTATAGGGACTTAACCATTTATCTACACCAAGGCGTGACTGAAAGCAGATTGTATAGTTCGTTATTCCAAGACGACTTGCTAACTCTCTTGCTGTGTTGTTACACTGGGCAGGGTAACAATAAGCGTTTTGCTGATGTAAGCTGTTGCAGCAGTTACGTTTTAGACAACACCCCGCTCTATCTTGCTTCTTAACGTGTCTTAAGGGCAGTCCATGAAAGCTAAAGAGGATATGGTCATAAGAGTCAAAATCAATATCCTTGCTACGCTCAACCCACGCATCTAAAAATAATTCGTGGTTAGAAAAGGGGCCAAGTATTGTAAGTTCGGGAATTGTCTGCCAGCTTGAAACACGCCGCATGACTTCCTGAATGACCGATCCTGATGTAGCTGAGGCATACTGAGGAAAAAGGGGAACCACTACTATATTAAGGCAGTCTCTAAGCTCTTCTAGAGCATCTTCAATTGACGGGGTTGCATAGCTTAAGCCTAGGGCTACTTTAGCATTTAGCTCTTCTTTCAAACAATCAGCAAGACCTTGGGAATGAATCATAAGAGGTGATCCTTCCTCAGTCCATATTTTTGCGTAGGCTTTAGCTGATTTTTTATGGCGGAAGGGCACTATTAACCACTTTACAAGGATCTCTCGTATCCAAAAGGGTATATCTATAACCCTTCCATCCATTAAAAACTTGCTAAGATAAGTGCGCACATCGCTAGGTTTACAGGAACTGGGTGTTCCTGTATTGAGTAAGAGTATGCCAAGTGAGTCTGTCAAATTTATGTTCCTGGTGTAGTTGAAGCTTTAATTTGGGATGGCTGGGTTTGAGGAAGGTGCGACTCAAACGTTTTTTCATCAAGGGCAGAGGGGGTTGAGCCTTCATTATGAGGGGCTTTTGGCTCTACCATACTTGGAGCTTTTTGGGTTTGTAGAAGTTGTGGCTGTTTTTGTTCTTGTATACGCTGTTCTTGTATACGCTGTTCTTGTATGCGCTGCTCTTGTAGTCTTTGATCTTGTACTTTTTCTTCTTGTAATCTTTGATCTTGTAAACGCTGATCTTGCAGTCTTGAATCTTGCTTTTGATTATCAAGGCGCTGTTGCTGGGCAGTTACTTCATTTTTCTGTACTTCCATACGTCGTTGGGATGATTGCTGCTCGTCTTGCAGAATTTGGTTTTGCTTGGTGTCATACAAGCGCCGTTGACGAAGTAGTTCGTCACGCTTAATGTCATCAGTGCGTTGCTGGCGAAGGCGATCGTCACGTCTCATGTCGTCACGACGTCTGTCGTAGTTGCTATCTGCTGCAAGAGTAGAGAGTAGGGCAACGGCCCCTAAGAAGAAGTATGTCAATTTTTTCATGTGTATTACCTTAGAGCTTGTGTTTTTAGTTTGTGTACGAGTCTTGCCTTAAAATTTGTGAGTTTTCTCAAAATTGCCGCAGGAGGATGCAGCTCGATATCACCATCTTCAATGGCATGCACTCCCTGCTTTAGTAAATCACTCTTAATAATAATGGTTCCCTCAAATTTTCGCCTCACAAGTTTTGCAATTGCAATCTCTGTGATTTTAGGACACCCCTGAAGGGATATGGTGTTTAAAAGTGGCAGACTACTCAAATAGTCAACAGCCTCATTGCCAATGTTTATGCAACGAGCAAGGTTAAGTACCTGCATGGTTGCTGGCAGCGACTGTATATCTTCTACCATAACAAGCTCACAAGAATCAAGAGATAGCTCTTCAATATTTTGAGGCAGCTCGATTAAGCTTTTGCCCGAAAGCCTGTGGCACCCAGCTAGGGATAACCTTTGTACAGATGCAGAAAGATGTAGCAGTCCAAAACCGCGAATTTGTTCACAGCCATCAAGATATAATGAACGAAGCTGAGACAAGGCTCCAAGGGGAATAAGCCCCTCATCAGTTATATTTATTGAAAGACAAAGGTCTACATGCTCGAGGCCTTCTGGAAGCCATTCTAAATCGCTATTTTCAAAAGCACATCCTGAAGCATTAAGTTTTTTTAAATTTATGAGATTTTTTAAGGACCGTATGCTTTTTTTATGCAGATTGCCGCAGCATGATAGATTAAGGCTTTTAAGAGTTTTGGGAAAAACAATTGGCGCATCATCAAGAACACCATTAAAGCCCAGAGCGTAGCTTAAATCAAGTTCAACAAGTGAGGTGAAATTTGCTAAACACTGTAAATCCTTTGCCGATAAAGCATTTTGTGAAAGGGATAGCCGACGAATTGTGTGAGGCAAATTCTGTAGGCTCTGATGAAAATTATCGCAAGTGACTCTTGAGAGATTTAGCGTGTTCAAGGGCAGTACTTTTAAGGCTTTAGTACCATTTGCGGCAAGCTGCCACCCTTCAATTTCTAATTTTTTTAGGCCTTGAGGCAAGAGTGCCAGTTCATTATCTGTAAAGTGGTCCCAACCATTCATTTTTAAAACGAGAAGAGCTCTTGGCAAATGAAAGCAGACATCTGGAATGATATTTTTTCCTGATCCACTTAAATCAAGTTCTTTTAGCTGATCAGGAAGTTTTAAAAGTTGGTGTAGCTGCAGGCTGTGGCAGTTTTGAAGTGCTAGGCTATAAAGTTGCTTTACGTTGTGGAGCTCGTTGAAAAATTCGTTTGTAATGCTCTTGGCCGACTTGATGATAAGTTTTTGTATTGTCGCAGGGATGTTTAAAAAGGCTTTTTCAGTCAGAATATGTGTATTGTGAATCTCCAGAGTATGCAGCTTTTTAATGCCAGTAAGAATAGATGAGCTTCCCTGCAGAAGCGTATTGCATTGCTTTAGAGTAAGGTGCCGTAGGTTGGGAAACCAACTCAGCATTAGCTCTAAGTCATGCTTGTTCATAGAAGTAAGTTTGAGCTTTTCTATAAAGCGCCCATTTCGCTTCCAAAAATTTTTCTCTGATTGCTTTAGATTTTGTAGATTATTATCTACTCGCTTTAGCGTGTACTGGAAAAACTTTTCATAAAAAAAGCTTTTCCAGCGGCTATCTGGGGACTGTAGTCCCAAAGCTTCACGTATATCAAATCCAAATCTG
The DNA here is from genome assembly GCA_041737255.1 of Chlamydiales bacterium. Lineage (GTDB taxonomy): Bacteria > Chlamydiota > Chlamydiia > Chlamydiales > FEN-1388 > SZAS-7. The sequence continues at coordinate 3,580 of JBGSSB010000034.1, forward strand.
AGGGCTTGCTCTTTCCAGAATGACTGTTCATGCAGGCTTTTATCAGTCTTAGATAAGCCAAGCCGGCCAAGTAGGCATCCAAGTTTGATGACTTCTATCCAAGAGGGAACTTTTATGTAGGACATCGGAGCTCCATTTTTTTGCCATAAACCACAGACTAGGCAAGTTGGCAATATTTTCAACATCTTTTTACTCTCGAGCCAACTTTACTGTGCAAGAGCCCGTTCGATAGCTGCAATTACTTTTGGGTCTGTAGGTTCTGTAGCTGTGTTAAAACGATTAATTACATTACCTGCTCGATCGATGAGAAATTTTGTAAAGTTCCAGTTTACTTCCCATCCAAAATTTGGATCGGTTCTTGTACTTGTAAGAAAAGCATAGATAGGGGCTATTTGCGGGCCTTTGACATGTACTTTATCTAAAACTGGAAAAGTAACCTCAAATTTTTCCTGATAAGCAGCACGTACACTTTTACTATCACCAGGCTCTTCATTAAAAAAGTCATTTGACGGAAAAGCAAGCACAATAAACCCATCTTGTGAATACTTCTTGTAAAGCTGCTCGAGCATTGCCATTTGTGTTGCATTGCGATCTTTACTTGCAGTGTTAACAATTAGAAGAACGCGTCCTTTAAATGCAGACATTGGAATAGTTCGTCCCTCTAAATTTTCAATACTAATATCATAAAGCGACTCTGTGTTTGGTAAATCAGCCCTTAGCCCGAAACAAAAGAGACATATAACAGCAACAAAAACCTTTAGCATAAAAGGGTACCTTTTTTTTGAGTTTACAAAGAGGCAATACAGCTTCCTCCCTGCGTTGTGAATACATGCAAACATGTTCAATAACTGGCCTTAGCCGAAAAAAGAACAACTGCCGAATTAATTGTGGTATAACGCTCTTGACTATTTTTCGTAAATCTATACTATACGCCATTATCTTCAAGAGGGTGTGTATGTGGGGTTTTGTGAGTAAAACTATAGATCGTCTGTTTGCCGTTGGTGGAGCATTTGCATTTTGCCAACTTCCCTTGCTTATGCAGCAGTATTCAGTAATGCTTTCAGGCCATCTTGCTGAATCACGTAGGCAGATAAATATGATGCAGCATGCAGCGTCACTTACCAACAAAACATTGCAAGAATATATTGCTAAATTTTTGGGTCAGCAAGATCTTGATTTTGTACATCAAGGCCAAATCATGCAGACTATGCAAGCACGCTACGAAGAGCTTAATAATGCCTACGCCGCCTTACATCAGTCTACGGTATGGTCAAAACCTTTTGTTTTTGTGAAAACAATAGACTCTACAGTATTTTGGGATACAGCAGCCGATTTTGCGCCAGGGCTTACCCTAACGCTAGAGTCACTTATATATGCGCTGGCAGGACTTCTCTTTGGCGTGCTTTTGTTTAGAGGGATTTCATCGGTAATAAAAGCCTTTTTCGGAATTTTTAAGAGGGCACCAAAGGACCCTGGTCCTCATCCTCTGTAGGTTCAGCTGCACTGGCTTCAGGTTCTGGAGTTGTCTTCTGCTCTGTAGATTCCGGCTTTACGCCGGCTGCGATGGCGGCTACTTCTTTTTGTAGGGCCTCTTCTTTAGTTTCTGAAGTCTCTGGTTGAACAACTGCTGGTTGCTCTTTGCTCTGTTGTATAGCAGCTTCTGATTGAACTTCTTGTTTTGTTTCTTCTTGTGTAACAGCTTCTTGTGTAACAGCTGCTTCTTTCACTGCTTCTTGTGATTCAGCTGTTGTCTTCTGTTCTGTAGATTCGGGTTTGACGCCTGCTGCGATGGCAGCTACTTCTTTTTGCAGGGCCTCTTCCTTAGTTTCCGAACTCTCAGGTTGAACTACGGCAGGTTGCTCTTTGCTCTCTTGAATGGTAGTTTCTGACTGAACTTCTTTTAGCGTTTCTTCTTTTTGAGTTTGTTCGCTTTGTGAAACTTCTTGTGTCGACTCTACTTTCTTTTGTTCGCTTGATTCAACTGCATGTTCTGCCGATATTGTGCCAACTTCGCCCTTGAGCGTTTCTTCTTTGCTTTCAGTTAGTTTCTCTTCTTCATGTTCAATTTTATTTTTTTCTTTTAGAGCTTCTTGTTCTTCGGCTTTTTTCTTGCGTAGCAATTCTCGTTCAGCTTCCAGGGCTTCTTCTTGCTCTTTTAGAAGCTGAGCTTCTTGAGATGCGGTTGATTTTTCAGTTAATGGCTTATTTGCACCAGATGCCGCGCCCTTTTTAGAAGCTGATTTTACGGCAACTTCAGTAGGCGGATTTGTTATAGGGGCTTCAACATGGTTTTCTTCGTTTGCAGCTTCAATAGATTCGCTGGTTACGTCTGCTGTAGGCTCTTCAAAGGTTTTTATGCTCGTAATGAACGATTGGGCAATAGATTTAAAGTCATCATGTTCTATGACCTTAATTGCATCGTAGTCTTTTGTTTGTCCATCTTTACGGCTTAGCTTAAAAATACCGTCGCGAATATTCTGGGCTGTGCGCTTTGAGGCAAAGGCAGTACGCTTAGTTTTTTTGCCTATTTTTTCTTTAACTTCGATAACAATGTTACCATCTTTAAATGCAGCAGCAAATTCTCCGCTGGCTCTTTTTCTAAATTCAGGTGATAGGGCAGTTTTTGCATCTGAAAACTCATCAACAACTTTAAGCCATTTTTTATGAATTTCTGGTGTGAGTCTTAGGGTAATAGAAGCTTTGGCTCGGTCCGCATTTTTTCCATGCCAGGCAAACTTCATTTTGCGAGATTTTCCAGCAGCGAGCTTTTCAAGGCTTTCTGCAACAACGCTGCCGCCAACGTTAGAAAAGAAGTCCTCAAAATTTTTAATATCATCACTCGAACCAGCTGCAAATTCCATTGGGTTTGCCATTGAGGATCCTCCTAAATATTACGCATTTGTTGCCTAATTTTTATTATAGGAGGAAGAGGATAATATTAAAATAGTAATTTACTACTTTTGCTCTTGAAGGCGTATTTCGTAGTTTTTTTCGTCTTTTGCAATCGATTGCATAAGTACTTCTCTATGAAGCTCTTCTGCTTTGATACGTTTATCTTTTTTACGCTGTTCTTTTTGATGTTCGTGCGAAAGCCGGGCCTGTTCTCTGGCATCTTCGATAAATTTATCAAGGATCTTGCCTTGAATTTTACTGATTGCAGGCTTGAATTGGCTGCAAATAGAGTCTACTACACCAAAAAAGAAGCTATAAAGTGACCAGCCCGAGTCATTTCTTGCAATGATATGACGATCTTGCTGCTTGATAGTAGCTTCGAGGTGAGATTCAGCTTTATTTTGCTCTTTATTGAATTTTAGAGTTTGGGTAAGGATCGTTTGAAGGTTAGTCTCTAAAGCAGTCGCTATCTCTTTAAAAAATTTCTTGCCGGCGCATTCGACAGTATCATATTTTTCCATCTTTTTATGTCGCGTAAAGCTCTGGCTTGTAATCGCAACCACTTTGCCATCGCGATTTTTTGCTTCAACAATTACTCGTCCTTCAGACAATTCATTGACTAAGAGCGCACAAAGCTTGTGCAGCTGAACTTCCTGAGCTTCTTTACTTATACCTTTTAACTGGGTTTTGAAGGCAGCGTCAACAAATCGGATTTTTCGAGCAGAAGTTTGGCTTGTTTCGTTGGAAATCCTAAATGAAGATGTTTCTCCCTTTAATATACACAGAAGCTGGCTTTGCCCCTCTGCATTGTCAAATTGAATACAGTTTGCGATGTATGTAGGGCTTATACTTGTTACTACGAGATGTTCCAAAACGATACCTCCAAAAAAGAATTTACAATTTTACATTGTTAGTTTTTAAAAGTAAATCATTTTGAACTTATAAAGAGTAAATCAAACCGAAGCAAGCAAAAAATAGCAAATTTAGAGCAGAAAGCCAAATCCAGGCAAACTCTGCTATTAAATATTTATTGATTTTCCTTTGGTATTCTAATGGTTATCTCGTTTATTATCTTACGCATGTTTATCGCTATTCTCTTAAGTTCAGCCATTTTATCTTCAGCTCCGCAGGAGGCTAAGCCGCTGCCTGATCACCCTCTTACCCTATCAGAGCTTGTTACTATCGCCCTAGCGAATAGTCCCGACTCTAAAGTTGCCTGGTGGAACGCAGAGCGCGCAGCCAGTAGCATTGGTGCAGCAAAAAGTCGCTACCTACCAAAACTTGATCTAGACCTTAGCGCCTCTCAAGGCAAGGAATATGAGTTTATCAATGGCCCTAATAGATCATTCACACAGACAGGTGCTGATTTAACTTTGTCTATGCTTCTTTTTGACTTTGGTGAGCGATCTAGCGAAGTTGCAGCCCGCACAAAAGCACTAGAGGCCGCTAACTGGGAAGCTGATTTTAGTTTGCAAAAGGTAATGATACGTACGCTCGAACGTGCCTACCGCGTACTGCATGCCCAAGAAGCGGTTCAGGCTGCCATTATCACTCGCGACGATGCCCAAAAGATGCTTGATGCCGCGGTGCAGCTACAGAGCGCGGGATTTACTCCAATATCCGATGTCTACACAAGTAAGGCAACTCTTTCAGAGATGCAAATGAACCTAGCCCAATGGCAAGCAGAGCTTGATATCAGAAAAGGGGAGCTTGCCCAGGATCTTGGCTATTCAGCAGATAAGCACTTTACCCTATCGCCACTATCTAGCCTTACAGCTCCAAAACGAGAAGAAACAAAAGTACTGATTGCTAAAGCAAAAGAGCATAGAAAAGACCTGATGGCAAAAGCTGCAAAGCTTCAAGAGGCACATGCCCTCTTAGATAAAAGCCACAGCTCCTATTTGCCAAAGCTTTCAGCAACTGCAACTGGCGGACTCAACCACTATCATCACGATCACTCAAAAAATGGAAACTACGCAGTCACTCTTAACCTTAATGTTCCGCTCTTTTCAGGGTTTGATAGTATCTACAATAGCCGCATGGCGCATGCAGATACCAAAATATCACTACAAGAGCTAGCAGCACTAGAGCTTACCATTGCTCAGGAAGTGTTAAGTGCAAATAGAACCCATCAAGCAGCCTGTGAGATGCTTGTATTTGCAGATGAGCGCTTAGAAAATGGTCGCTTGGCCTATGAGGCTGCGTTAGAAAAATATTCAGCAGGTAAAGAAAGCATGTTCCAAGAAGTATCAAACGCCTTGCAGCAGCTGGCGGCCGCTCGCGTCCGCTATAGTGAAATTAAAACTGAGTGGCTTACTTCACTTGCAAAGATTGCCTATGCTACAGGCACAAATGGAGGATTATGAAACACACTGTGTTGTTACTCTTATTGCTGGTTAGCTCCTGCAAAAGCTCAGATGAGCAAGCTCATGTAGAGCCAATAGTAACTCCTGTCTATGCAGAAAATCCACAAGTATCAGATGTTCCTATATACATAGAGGCACTTGGTACATTGCAGCCTATGGCTTGTGTTGATGTACGACCTCGAGTTGGCGGAATAGTATCACACGTCCATGTATGCGAGGGACAGTGGGTTGAAGAAGGAATGAGCCTTTTTCAAATCGACTCCCAACCTCATGTAATAAAACTCCAGCAAGCAAAAGCACAACTTGCAGGCACTAAAGCTCGCCTTGCAGCAGCTAAAAAAAAGCATGATCGATTTAAGGCTCTGTCTGATAAAAATTTAATTTCACAAAACGAGTGGGATCAGATTGAAACAGAATTGTTGCAGGCAAAAGCACAAGTGCAGCTAGATTTTAGCTGTGTAAAAGAAGCGGCTCTTACACTTCAATACTGCACCATTTGTGCGCATAAATCAGGAAGAGTAGGTAAAGTTGATATTCATCCAGGCCACCTTGTTTCACAAACCCAAGAGATGCCACTTGCTCAAATAGTCTGCATGGATCCTATTATCGTTGAATTTGCCGTTACAGAAGCTGAGTTTAGTAAACTCTCAGACGAGCTTTTATCAAGTAAGCTTCCATCAGTTGAGCTTTATCTTTTATCAGCACCACAAAAGCTCTACAAAGGCCAGCTAACCTTTACAGATAACCACTTTGATGCTGCAACGGGTCAAATTTTGGTTCGGGCCAAAGTTGCCAACGAGACATACGAGCTTCGTCCAGGAATGAGTGTTAAAGTACGAATTGCTGTGGATGTTATAAAAGAGGCCTATCTTGTGCCCCAAAAGGCTATAAAGCATAACCAATTTGGTGCATTTGTATACGTAGTAGAGGCTGACAACACGGTAACCTTGCGCCAGGTGAAGGTAGGAGCAGAGCACAAAAATGCTATCATAGTGCTCTCAGGCATAGAAGTTGAGGATTTAATTATCACCGCAGGCCATGAAAGAGCAAGTGTTGGTGCTAAAGTGGACGTTAAGTGATGAATATTTCTGCTCCCTTTATTAAGCGACCGGTAATGACTACATTTGTCATGCTGGCTATTTTTCTTGTGGGATGGATGGCTTTTCAAAAGCTTCCTGTTAGCGATTTGCCTGTAGTGCAAAACCCTAAAATTAGCGTTATGACTAACTATTCCGGGGCAAGTCCTGAGGTTGTTTTAGACCAAGTGACAATCCCTCTTGAAAAGGCACTTGCGCTTGTAAAAGGGGTAAAGGAAATGACCTCTTCAAGTATGCAAGATACATCGCAAATTGTGCTACATTTTGATCTGCACAAAAATATGGATGAAGCCGTTCAAGATGTTGTAGCTGTTTTAAATAAAGCCGAAAGCTCACTTCCTTCTGATTTAACAAGCAAACCTACCTACTATCGCCAGGAAAATGATAAAGACCCAATTATGCTTGTGCTGCTTACCTCAAAGAGTGTGGGAGTAGGTGAGCTTAGGCAGTATGCCGACGTTATGCTGCTGCCGCGTCTCAATAGAATTGAGGGTATAGCACAGGCTAAAACATTTGGTTCTGAAAAGGCTATATGGCTTAAGGTGAACCCCGAGCTTTTGGCTGCAAGAAAGATTGGATTTAATCAAATAATCCAAACCGTCCAGGCCTATACCCATCAAGGGGCATTAGGAACTATACAAACAGGCACAAAAAATTTAGCCCTTGAGCTATCAACCTCAGTTAAGCAGCCAGAAAAACTTGAAGATATTCGTATACTAAACAGCACGGTTCGAATTGGCGATGTTGCCACAGTATCTGAAGAGGCGTTAAACGAGCGCGAGTTTCATTTTGTAACAAGAGAAGAGGTTTTACCTACTGTTGGCATAAGTATTATCAAGGCAAGTGACGCCAATACAGTTGCTATTTCTCACGATGTAAAAGAGCTTGTAGCGACTATCCAAAAAGAGCTTCCCAGTGAAATACAACTTAAAGTTTGGTTTGACAAGGCCGAGTGGATTGCCCACTCTATACTCGATGTAAAGTGGTCGCTTGCCTTTGCCTTTGCCTTAGTCTGCCTTGTTATTTACATGAGTCTTGGCAGGGTAAGTGACGCACTTATCCCGAGCGTTGCCTTGCCGCTATCATTGGTGGGTACCTTTGCTGTAATGTATCTTCTAGACTACAGCATTGATCTCTTGTCACTTCTTGCGCTTACACTGTCGGTTGGATTTGTTGTAGATGATGCTATCGTTGTTTTAGAGGCCATAGTGCGTCATCAAGAGCAAGGCAAGGACAGGCGCGAGGCAAGCTTCTTAGGATCAAAGCAGATTTCCTTCACTGTGGTTTCTATGACGCTATCACTTGTTGCGGTATTTATACCTCTGCTATTTATGCCGGGGGTAAATGGAAAGCTGTTTCGAGAGTTTAGTGTAACATTATCAGCTGCAATACTCGTGTCGGGATTTATTTCCCTCACACTCACACCTATGCTCTGCAGTCGCTTTTTGTCGGTCCAAAGCCGTAAAACTCATGAATCTCTATTTATTCGCCTCTATGCCAAATCGTTAAGACGGGTGTTACATTATCCTAAAACAGTCCTGCTACTTGCTTTGGTGTTGATGGGAATAACAGTGCCTCTTTATACAAAGCTTCCAGTAATTCTCGTCCCACCAGAAGATAGAGGTATTTTGATAACAGGCTGCAGCTTGCCGTCGGGGCTTTCAGCATCTGAGTTTAAACGATACCAAACAGAGCTTGAATTGCTGTTTCAAAGCAACCCATACGTAGATAGCTTTTTTGATTTTTCTTATGGCGATCATTTATGTTTTTTTACTCAGCTAGTTCCAAAAGACGTGCGACCTAATCAAACGCATATCGCAGCCGGTATACAGCGGCAGCTTGATAGCCGAGTAGGGATATTAAGCTTTACTCAAGGCTATCAGCTTATAAACATAAATACAGAATTTGGCGAGGTAGGGCAGTATAAATATGATATCCATGGCCTCAATGCCGAAGATGTAGACATAGCGGCTCTTGCAGTAGTCGACGCGCTAAAGAAGTATCCTGAATTTTCTTTTGTCGATGTAAACCTAAAAGAGGATTTTCCCAAGCTTGTTGTAACAGTTAATGAAAAACTTGCGCATAGATATGGCTTCTCTAAGCTGCACGTACAAGAGCTTTTGAGTAATGCGTTCTCAAAGTCACCTATCGGCAGCATACAAAGGGGAGGGCAAAGCGAAAATATATACATGAGCCTGCTTCCTGAGTACTCTAATAGCGTATCTTCTTTATCACATCTTTGGCTTACAAATGCTGACAATAAAAGTGTGCCTTTAAAGTCTATTGCTAGTTGGGAAGAGACCTTGTCAAAGCCTAAGATTACAAGACAAGAGCAGCTTCCATCCGCAACAATACTTTTTTCTGTGGCCCCAACCATTGCCGCAAGCTCTGGTGTTGCCAAGTTTGAAGAGCTAGCAGCTGGCATCTTACCTGCCAACGTAAACGGCTCACTTGCCGGAATTGCCAAAAAAATAGCATCCAGTATGCAAGAGACTCTTTTGCTATTTTTAGCAGCAGCTATTGTTATGTATATTGTGCTTGGCATCCTGTATGAAAGCTTTATTCATCCACTTACTATTTTATCATCACTTCCATTTGCCGGGCTTGGCGGCATCTTAACCTTAGTGCTCTTTAACGAGCCTATATCAATTTTTAGTGCTGTCGGCTTTTTGCTATTGCTGGGCATTGTAAAGAAAAATGGTATTATGATGATTGACTACGCCCTTGAGGCCAAGGCTCAAGGCAAAACATCACATGAGGCTATCATTGAAGGGTGTCTTGCCCGTTTTCGCCCCATTATGATGACAACGCTTGCCGCCATCATGGGAGCTGTACCTATTGCTATTGGCCTAGGAGATGGCGCTGAAATGCGCCGAGGGCTGGGACTTGTTATTGTGGGGGGACTACTGTTTTCCCAGGTTTTGACACTCTATGTAACCCCGGTACTCTACCTTACCTTTGAGCGCATGCGAGCTAGTGGTAAAAATTAAGATCGATATATAAACATAGTTTTACATATAATGAGGGTATCTAAAAGATGAGGCTCTTGCATGGATGCGCCAAATCTGCACAATATTACCCCTAAAGCATGGGGCGAGGTTTTAGGCAAGTATGTTGACTCGAAAAATCAAACTACGAGTCAAGGAAGAGTCTATATCTATCTTAATAGCGAAAATCAGATTAAACTCTTATCGAAATCTGAAGCTGAGGGCGCAACCGGATTTTCCAAACTATCACTTAAAAAAATAATAGACCTTACCATTCCGATGCTACGTAATGCTGGCGCCGAAGTTTTATTTGAACATCTGGAAGTGTTAGGTAACAAACTTGCAGCAAAACAAATAAAGCAAGCTCCTCAAACCAAAACAGCTACTGTAAAACAAACGATATTCAACGCATCACGGCAAAAAGTTAGCCCAGCAAATGTTTCACCTACGTTAAAAAATGAAGTGAGTGGTCATAATCTTGTAACACCCGAACGGCTATCACAACTGAGTCTAATCCTAAAAGTTAACCCATCAGTATCTCGATCTGGCGACGGAAGAGATGGTGTTTTTTATTTAGAACATCCTAGCCAACCCAAAATGGTATTAAAATTTTGCTCTGATGTCCACAGACACATTTTGGCAGATAAATTAATAGAAAAATTTTTCCAGACGCCCCAGTATCAGTCATTATCGTCCGATATGGAAGAAGCAAAAAATGCAGTAGATTTAGTCTCAGAAAAAGGAAGAGAAAACCTAAAAGCACAATTATCCGAACTACAACAACTACATGAACAAGGCCACCCAAATCTTCAGGGAAAAATTGGACTTCTTTCAGATAGAATTCGTGATTTGGATTGGATCCTGAAGCAGGGTCTACTTACTGCAAGTTTTGTAAATGCTACGACTTTTAAGGATCAGATGGCATCAGATCGTGTCGACCTGTTTTCAAACAAAAAATTTCTTCAAGAATTAGGGGAAATGGTATTAGTGGACACATTCTTACATAATACAGATCGAGTGTCTGAATATCAGTGTAATAAAGCAAATTTCATGATAAACGAAGACCCCTCTGCAGCAAAATTAATTATCTGTATTGACCACGACTTCAACTGTTCTGCCGAAAACCTGTCCATGGTAGTTACTAACTTAACAAACCTCCTTAAAGGTGATGGCATTGAGCGTAGATTGAAGCTTTTGTTAGAGGGTGAAAATCTAGAACATGGTAAAATAGCAGAAATTATCCCAGAAATCCAAGAGGGTGTTGTTGATGCTGCAAAAACATTAGTCCAGCTTATGCATTCATCCAAGGCGCAGCAAGAGTTATTTGACCTGCCCTCAAAAGATGGTTGTATAACAGCAGACCCAGCTGTTATTAATAAGCTAGTAGAACATCTTCAAACTTTACTGACTTAAAAGGAGTTATACCTTATGAACCCTGCCAATGCTGAAACTTTAAAATACCTAAGCCAACTACGAGGGGACCTTACTACGTTTAATCCTGATCAGGTCCAGATGGTAAAAGGGTACTTGCCTAAAACAAATTTAAAGACAAACTTGGTTAATGTTCTTTCGAATATGAGAATTGACTTAATTTCAAATTCAGATAGGGAACTTACAGGCAAGTTCAAACAACTTAAAGCTGATCTAATAGGTCACGTAGATAAAAGAATCTCTCGGTTACAAAACCCAACACCGCTTGTAGCCGTAGATCCTTGGATTGCCTTAGAAGTCAAAACTCAAGATGCAACCCTAAAGCTTAGATGCCAAAATGCAAGCACACACGTAGATGACTTATTATTTGCATGCAAAGAGGTGATTGCTAAACAGTTAGATGGGGCAAATCAGGTAGAGGCCGAAGAGGTTAGAGAGTTTCGCCAAAATAATTTGCCAATATACCTCCAACTAATTCAATCAAGTCAAAAAACAGAAGAGTCCATTTCGCTTATACTAAAAGGGTTTGAACAACTTGAGGATAGCCTAAAAAAAGCAGAGTACACCAAGGCAGATGCAGCCGCTAGGCAGATAGATAGCTCTCTTCAGACCTTTGCTCTTGCACTTGCTAAATAAATTTAGTAGGATGCTGCCAAAATGTTAATTCATGGAGGCATAATGTTTCATCCTACAGTGGCTACTGGTCATTTTCCAAAAATAGCTTTAGAAGTGCCTTTGGCGCCTTTAAAAACATCTCAGCAATCCCTTATTCAGAAAATCCAAGGAGCTGTTGGCTTTGTCTTCAATAGTATAGCACAGCTTTTTCATACCCTTTACAGGACAATCACTTGCAGCCAAAGAGCTGTAAAGCACCACGATGAAACTGGCTACTACAGAGTAACAATGCACAAACACTCAGCTGCCAAACTGCAAGATACAAGCCCTTATGTTATTTTAGCCTTAGATGGTGGGGGCGTACGTGGCAAGGCATCTATTGCTGCATTAAAGATTATCGAAAAAGAAATTGGTGCAAGCCTTGTTAAGGCAGTCGATTGTATCGCTGGCGTGTCTACCGGAGGGATAATCGCAGCGGCACTTTCTTGCCCATCAAAGAGTGATCCTACTGCGGCGCGCTATACAGCCGAAGGTGTTGATGAGCTATATGACACCTTTGCCGAGCAAGTATTTTCTAGCTCACTTGCACACAAGGTAAGCTCATTGTGGGGAGCCATTAACTCAAAGTATTCGACCCCGCGTGAGATAATGCGCGGCGTTATCGGGGATGTAAAGTTAAGCCAAAGTATTGCCAAAAAGCTTCTTATAACAAGCCTTGATCTCATTTCAGGAAAACTTGTCTATTTTGACAACACCCCGCAAGAGGCACATGCCTCATTACACAAGAAAAAAATACACCGCCTGAGTGATGCTGCCGAGGTAACCTTTGTAGATGCTTTAGAGGCAACATCTGCTGCTCCTACCTATTTTCCTACAAAGCTTCTAGGAGACTATAACCTTACAGATGGTGGCGTAGCCGACAACAACCCAGCACAAATTGCAACCTTGTTAGCAATGGCAGCTGAAGCTAAAGACCGTCCAATTTTGGTTATCTCAATAGGTACTGGTAGAACAAAGCACGAGCCTATTACAACAGAAGAGAGCCTTAAGTGGGGCTATGTTCAGTGGGTCTCACCGCTTATTGACTACTTCCTAGATTCTAAAGAGGAACAAGCGGACGCTGAGATGAATCTTTTGGCGCAAAGCAATCCACAAATAGACTACGTACGCTTCCAGATGACTTTAGAAAATGCCCAAGAAGCTCAAATGGACAACGCAAGCCCCGAAAACATGCAACGTCTTGAAGAGCTTGGCACGCGATGTTTTCAGCACTTTTTAGATAACGGTGGCCGCGAGCGGATAATAGTTCCTCTCAAAGCAAAGCTTGCGTCTATACAAGCGCTTTAGAGTAAAAAGTAAAGGAAAGCACCATGGAATATGAATTTTTAGGCAATTCAGGGCTTGAAGTATCAAGGATTACCTTTGGCACAATGACATTTGGGGGAGGCGAGTGGTTTATCCATGCTGGCAATTCAAGCCAGGATGAAGCCAATCGCCTCATTGACATTTGCATGGATGCCGGAGTAAATACTTTTGATACCGCTAATGGCTATTCAAATGGTCTTTCCGAAGAGATGTTAGGCATGGCGCTAGCAAGAAAAAACCGTAGTGACGTTATTATCTCTACAAAGGCTTTTTACTCCATGGGCAATGGGCGCCATGACCGTGGCCTTTCAAGGCTTCACCTCATCAAAGCCTGTGAAGATAGCCTAAAAAGACTCAATACAGATTACATCGACCTTTACCAGATGCATGAGTATGACAGCAAAACACCACTAGAAGAGACTCTAAGTGCTCTTGAAACGCTCGTGCAGCAGGGTAAAATACGATATATTGGCTGTTCAAATTTTTCGGGGTGGCATCTTATGAAGGCCCTTGGTATCGCTGAAAAGCGAGGATACCAGCCTATAATTTCGCAGCAGGTGTATTACTCACTTCTTGCTCGCGAGCTTGAAAATGAACTTGTCCCCTTAAGCCTTGACCAAAAAGTGGGCATGCTTATCTGGAGTCCACTATCGTTTGGGCTGTTATCGGGCAAATACCGCCGTGGGAAGGCCATGCCGGAAAATACGCGCTTAAGTCACATGCTAATGCCAGGAGGCTGGAGCTACGACAAACTGTACGATATCGTAGATGTGCTTGATGAGATTGCAAAGGAAAGAAAAAAAACAATACCGCAAGTTGCCCTTAATTGGCTTTTTAGGCGCCCTTCAGTTACAAGTATAATTATAGGTGCACGCAACGAAAGCCAACTTAAAGACAACCTTGGAGCAGTAGGATGGGTCTTAACTCAAGATGAAGTAAGTCGCCTGGATAGAGTCAGCCAGCCAAATGAGATCTATCCCTACTGGCATCAGCTGCACTGGAGCGACGATCGCAACCCAAACCCTGCTGCCCTATATAGACCTTAACTATTTTTAACCATGAAATTGATTGTTAATAACTAACAATATAAAATAAAGCTCAGTTTATTTTATATTTGGATTTTACATGAATGTACTGTTTAGGTTTATACCCTGCCTCCTACTTGTCCTGCTATCAACAGCATGTGCTACAAGAGCACCGCTAGAGCCAGAAAGAACACAGCTTGAAATTCGCGAATACCAAACGCGTACCTTTGAAGTAGACGACTATACTGGAGTTATGAAAAGCATACTCAACGTCTTGCAAGATGATGGCTATATGGTAAAAAGCATCCATTCTGACTTAGGCTTTTTATCTGCCACTAAGGATATTGGAGTGCATACTTCTAATTGGTCAAGGCTAGATGACGAGGAAGATGGTGACTTTTCAGGCAATATCGGCTTTGGTTTTTCGATAGGGTCAAACAGTAGCATTGGCCTAAGGCAGCGCTTTCCCAGCAATCGTCGTGCAAGACCAGTACGTCCTACACACGAAACTATCGAAGCTACCATTAACGTAAGTCAATTTGGCCAAAAGGTACGTGTGCGAGCAAGCTTTCAGAGTAAACT
>JBGSSB010000077.1:0-14631 GCA_041737255.1 Chlamydiales bacterium
CACCATGACTATAACCAATGCTTTAGACAGTTGATTTTTTTTAGTTTAGCCTGATGCGTATACCTACTTATCCTGTTTTTATAGATTTAGCAGAGAACAAGATAGGCAGGATCGCAAGCGGCATGATAAGCAGGATAAGGGAAGGTATATGGACACATCATTAAAATTTAATGCATGTGAAAGGTTTAAAGTTTTTGACAGCCCAGGTTAGGCTCAATACCGTTCACTTAAGCTCTCAACGATTCAAACGATAGAACGATAATAACGATGAAAATTCAAAAAAATCGCTCATTTTTGGGAACTGATGCCTGTTTTGTTTTTTATATTTCTATCGTTTTGATCGTTTCATCGTTCTAATTACTAATTTTTCAGTTTGAGTGAGCGTTGTAGAGCCTGATCTCGTGATGCCCCCTTAGTTTAAGACGCATCTGGTAGACAAGCCAACGTGCTAGGCTGAGATGGCATGACATATCTTCGTATGGGCCATCTGTCTGCTGGCGGCTTTGTGCAAAATGGATGCTAGCTTTTTCTAGGCATGTGCTTACATTTACATCTGAACACTCCTTATAGAGATAAGAGACAGCTTGGTAGAGCTCTAGGTGCGCTGTACCGCGTTTTCGTTTAAGCACGTCATAGAGGCTTGGATCTATGCTGCAAAACTCTACCAAGCTTAGTTCCATTGCCTCAATGCCATACTGGCTTTGCCAAAAATGGCGTTTATCGGGGTTGGATAGATACTCAACGAATAGGGCTTTAAGAAGGTCGTTATGAATAGCTGCAGCAATAGCACTATTGTCCATAAAGTAGCAAAGTGCCCATCTAGAAAAGAGGGGGGTAAAGTGTGGGTCTTGTATTTGCTCTTGGAGCTCTTGTGCTGTAGTATTTGCTAAGAGGTATTGTGTAGCCTCAAGGCGAGTCTGTTTTTGGGATGCAAATGTGCTGACAACAAGGAGTTTGTAGATCAACTGAGGGGAGGGGGTAAGACTTAGTCTTGGTATCTGAAAAGATTCTTGCAGCTGCAGGTGTGGTGGTGTTTTGAGGGTTTCTTGCAGCTGTTTAAATGGCTCTTTTGCTTTATCAGCTATCCAGCTAAGTCGCTTGGCGTGCTGCAAGCTTGAGCATGTTTTACTTTGCTCTTGCAGCTCTAAAAGCATGTACTGCACTTTATAGTATCGCTGCCTTGCTATGGAGATCTCTTCTTGTATAGGGCGGTACAGAGTGGTGAGTATTTCGGCCATCATTGAAAGAGATTCAGGGTGCTTTTGGAGGTCGCTATATTTTGTATAGGTATCATGCAGTAATCTAAAATCTTCATCGTCAAAGAGTGTTTTACGGAAGGAGTGGGTGTAGGTTCTGTCGTGGGTAAGAATGTAGAGTAGTGTTTCAAACTCAGGGTCTACAGTCGTTTCCTTTTTTGTGAAGTGTTCCTGTTTTAAAAAACCTTTCACAAGCAAGCTGCGGCATATTTGGGGTAAGCTATCTTGGGTTTCACCGGCTGCTCGAAGGTGCTGTAAGGAAATCCTTGCGAAGATCTTTCTAGGGAGTTCTAACTCAGCTGTTGTATGGCTTAGTGTGCGCATTGCAGCTAGAGCAAGGGTGTCGCTGATAGCACCGTCTGCTTTGATGCAAAGGGCTTTTGTAAAGGAGCTTTGCGTGGTCATATCTTCAGGATTTCTAAGTGAACAGGCGCTAACTATAGCCTGATAAAGGCTACCAAGAGGGCAGATGCCTTGCTTTATAGGGTCAAGATATTCAAAGAGGTGGCCAAAAGCTATGGCATAGGGATGAAGTTTTCCTGAGGCTATACGCTCAAACTGCACCATATGCATGCGCGCTTCGTTGGCTTTTGCCGTTTGCTTAGCGACATAATAGAGTCCCGCATGCACTTTTTCAGAAATAGGTAGTTGCATTAAGGCTTGCCTCTGGAGTTCGATTTGCTCTTCAAGGCCGCAGATAATGGTGTTGTAATAGGTTTGCTCTTCTTTGGTGGACGAAAATTTAAAGGTTTTTTTTGTGTCGCCTTTTAGTATTGCAGAAGTCCTTGTTTGTAGTGTTTCAACAACTAGACTAAGCGCTTTTGCGATGTCGCGCAATTTATCAACTTGCGCGTTAATTTCTTTGTAAATGCCAACAACAGGTGTTGTGGCTAGCCACATGCCGTTGCGAAAGTCATCTTCTGGTGCAAGCGTGCGCTTTTGGGCAGCCTTTATGAAGGCGCTAACAGCTGTGGTGGTTGTTTCTTGCCCTACGTGATTAGCACGGGGTGATTGATTCAGCGCCTTAAGCTCTCTTGTGGCTTGCTCTTTTATCGAGCTGATTCTATTTTTCTCATCGAAGGTAAGGGTGGTTTCAAAGTTGCTTGCTGTGTAGAGAATAAATTCAAAAAGTTCCTTGAAAAGAGTGATTGTTTCTTTTGCGACAATATTGGGTTGTCTTTCTAGCTGCTGTATAGTCTTTGTGTAGTTATCTCTTATTTTGGTAAGTAATAGAAGGAGTCCATCCACTTTTTCTTCTGTTGTTGGTTTATGTATGATCGCTTCGCACTCTTTTATTTTTTCTTTGTAAAATTTGAGTGTCTGTTTGTGGGTATCTGATCCTAGTAAAAGCAAAAGTTCTTTTGTTGTGCGTTTTAGGGTATGCCTTTGCACTTCAAGACGCATCATGGCCGAAAGTGCAGTTACTTGATTTTTTGGGTTTTCTATCAAGGGAATGTAGGGGTATTGATTATGTGAGATGGCCTCATCCCCAATCATTTTTTTCCAAAGCTCTTCTAGTTCTTTCTTCCACTTTTTATGCTCTGTTTGTACATGTTTGCCCCTAGCTCTTCGTTGATAGAGGTTTTGGAACATTTCGTTGATTTTGTTTTTGTAGGACAATGAAACGAGGGTAAGTTGCTCGTTAAGGATTGTGAGTACTTTTTTGTCACTATCTGATGCAAGGCCCTTATCATAAACAAAGGAACGGCCATGTGTGATCGATTTTCTTTGGGGGCTTTGCTGATAGCGCCTAGGGCTTGTTGCACTCACTTCGGTTTCAGAATAGTAGCATGAAACTCTTTCTTGAACACTTTGCATAGTAGACTCATAACGTATTAGCTTTTGTATGAAGCACTCTGTAGAAAAATTCAAGTGACAAAACTTCTTGACAGTGGAACCTAATTATCGTTAAACCAAATTCTTACTATGAGGTGACCTTTATGCAACTATCTGGTGTGGCTCCATTACTCTTTGTGCGAAAAAGTGACGATAGAGATGAAACGCTCGATTCTCTTAACCAAAAAATTTCAAATATCTCAAAAGAGTTTATTCAGCAGGCAGCAACGCTAAAGTGCATTGAGGTTGATGTTCAGTGGAAAAAGGCTACAGACTACAAAGCTGTGCATGTTCAGCTTACTGATATAAAGGCAGTTCTCGTTGACCTTGCTCAAAGACTTGCGACTATTTCGGGGATTGATAGACAAAAGCCGGAGGTTATTCCCGATATTATTGTACGAGCAAAGAGGTTAGAAATTGAACTTGCCTGCTCCTTAAAAACAATTAAAGCTCTTCAAAAAATTTGCGACTCTGAAAAGCTTCGCACATTAGAAGTGCCTGTGGCAGAGCTTAATGTGCAGCAAGAAGTTATTGAAGAAGTCGAAGGCTCTAAAGGGTATAACGCGCTGTATAGTTTTTGGAAAAGTGTTCCCTATGCTATGCAGGCAGCTTATAGCTCACCTAAGGTGTTAGGGGGAGCTTGGTATGAAGCTACAGGAAAGCTTGGTACGCAGCTTGAAGAACAAGTAGGGCAGCGCCTTGGAGTGATTTTACAAGAGCTAGAAGATCGGCTTGTAGATTTTTGCAAATGGGATCTTGATGTATCTGCTTACCAATATCGAATAGAAAAGCTCTACGCGCAATTTGAGAGCCTGTATGGACAAGTAAATGGATTGTCCCAAGATGCTCTTACTCCTATTTTACATGATTATGCCTATGGACTTGATTTTGCCTTCAAGGAAGCAACAAGAAAGCTGGAGAATATTAAAAAGTGTGCAAACAATTCAGCACTTGGTGTGCTAAAGGCTATGAGGACGCAAGCTGAGCAGTATAAGGGGCAGCAAGCTTTAGAAAATGAGCTCGAGCGTGCAACAGGGCTATATTCGATTGTGCAGGATATGATAGATGCTGAAGCTGCAAGACCTGAGTGCCCGAGTAAAAGTTTTATTGATAAATTTGTTTGTGGAACGCTTGATCTTTTAGGTGAGGTGCATGCATCAGTTGATCCTCTACTTTTAGCCCTTAATCCCCAAGAGGCTCTTGTTGTTGATAGGTTGTTAGAAAGTGATTTGCCCCCATTAAAAGATCCGGTGTTATCCTACCTTGCTAAGAGCATGGTGATAGCGCTCCATTTTCCAAAAAGAGAGCTTGTGCATGTAGAGCTAGATTTGGCCCTATATTTATGCGCCGATAAGCCAGCATTACTTAATGGGGGAGAGGTGTTTGCTAAGATTAGAGATCGCTATGAAGAGGCTTTCTCTGGTAAGCGCACCTATAAAGTAGATGATTTAGCTCAGGCAGTTGGTGTTGCAAGGTACATCGTACAGACAAAAAATAGCGACAAAGATTTGCTTGGCTATGCAAAGCTGTGGCAGCTGTTTTTAGAGTTTTCTGAAAAAATAAAAAATTCTGAGCTATCTAACATGCTTCTTGCACGAATAGAGGCGGTAGCAGCGAAACATGGGTATAGCACAATTGAGCGTCATGTTCAAAAAGAGTCCCTTGAAAATATTTTAGGGCTTGTTTTAGAGCCGTCAGCTCGCGATGAGTCTCGTCAAATACAGCAGCAGCTCATCTTTGACTCTTGCGTAATGAGGCTTGTTGCTACTTCATTTTTTTCTGTGGATCAAGTTTGCCAAAAGCAATCTCAAAAGCAGTTAGAGCGTATTTTTGAAGATGTCCTATTCGAAAATTTCCTCATCGGACTTGGCGAGGATGTTATGCACCTGCTCTACAAACACAGCCTTTACAAAGTTGTCTCTGGGGCCAGAGGTTCGGTAGGGTTTAGAGAAGAGAGGTATTTACTAGAGGGGCCCATTGATGCGTTTATAAATAGCCAGGAGCACTCTTTAGAGATGGTGGACACTCAGATGGCTCTCTATAAACTTTGCAAAAAAGAAAGACTGCAGCCAGGTAGCAAACCGCTTGCTCAGCAGCTTATTGCTCGCTTTGGTATGGCCGCATTTACTAAGTGGTATGCAGGCTACGATGATCTTTATATAACATATGAGCACATCAATATGCATAATGAGGCTTGTGTGCCAGGTGTATACCAGGATGAGGTAGTTCGTGCTATTTCCTCCGAGTCCCAATGTACAGATTTTGCCTGTGCACGTGAAGATATCGCTGTTTGGGATGCTGTCATGGCAGGGGATTTTGGTGATGATGAACAGATGGCAGGTATTGCTTTAATGCTTCAGAACTATCTTATTAAGCAGGTCGAGCCCATCTTGCAAAGTAAAGTACGGAACATCCAGCTAGAGCTGCTATTGTATAGGGTTAGAACCTTGCCGGCTGGCAGACCATCACCTTATGATTTATCGCGAGCTAATTGGCAACTCTCATGTTCTATTAATAATTACGATTCAATCTTTGAAGAAGCGCGATGCGATGCACTGCTTAAGCAGGCAGTAGATGTGCTGCAACACATACTACAGGCAGCAAAAGATCCCCAAGATATTTTTGCCTATGCCAAAGGGTGGCAAATGTCTATAGAGTTTGCAAGAGATCCAGGTTTTAAGGCGCTAGATGAAGAGCAGCATCGAATGCTTGCAGTGCTGCTTTATTCTAAACTTGATGCCCTTATAAAAATACCATCCTACATTCCTTTAGTAGGGGTATCTCGTTACTGTTCTATAACACCAAATCAGCTTGTTGTAGACAGAAACGACGAAAGTGCTCTGTTAAGGCTTATAGCATGCGCTCTTTACGGAAGTGATCAGGGAGAAAAAGGGTTAGCACAAGCTTGTGTTACCAAGATTCTTGAATTAGAGGATCTATCAGCACTTTCAGAGCAGATGATGCGCCTCATTTTTGAAAACACCATGGATAAGTTGATCAAGGGGGTTTTTGAGGTCGGTAAAAATGAAAAGCAGCTTTTTTTTGAGGGGCCGGCTAAAGCGTTACTTAAACGCGATGATGTTCTCTTTGCTGATTGTAAGGTGCAACACGCTCTGTATTTTATGATGATCCAGGAGCAGGGGATAAATCAAGCTGCTCGACCATTTACAGCACTTTTTTTACAGCTTAAAGGTAAATCACTACTTGACCAATGGGTCAAGCAGTATCAGCTTTTTTTGGGGTCAAGATGATTTCCAGCGGGCAAATAGCTTGCCTACAATACTATCTTCTGGCGGAAGGACAAAACCATCTTGTTGAATGATGCGTGTTATTTCAGTGGCAGCATCAAGGCCAGATGAAAGATTTGAGGTAAATAGCGCATTGGTCAGTGGTATGAATAGACTTCGTCCTGGAATATCTTCTATTTTCAGGGCGTCATCATGGATGCGTGAAAAAGTATTAATTGTTCTTTCAAGCCAGATAAGTCGATCTTTCATCTCGTCTAACGGTCTCTCTTTAAGGTCGGCAAGAAGCTGTTTTGCCTCATGAAAGCTCATAAGTATATCGAATGTACTTGAGCTTTCAGTTGTTCTTGAAAGGGCAAAGAGCGCTTGTCTCATAAGGAGAAATTCCTGGTATGGATAGCTTTTAGCGACTTGGCATTTGTAGGCCTCGTAGAGCTCTTTTAGATAGGGCGAAGTTTTAAGGAGCTCTTCAAGTAAGGGTGCATGCTCTTCACTTTCTTGGAGTGTTAAAAGCACTAAGTCAAATTCAAAGTCGGCAGGGTTTTCGGTAAAACTCAAAAGACGCAAAAAGTTTTTGGCAAGGTAGCTTTCAAGTAGTTCCCCTTGGCTATTTTCAAAATGAGATTTACTAAATACTTTTTTAGGAACTGAGGCTTCAAAAGGTTGTAGCTTCACCATGCGGGCGCCTACTATGGCAAGCGTTTCATTGATTACTTTGTACGCTCTTTTGCTATAGGTGACGTCTTTAATCGTGAATTTTGCAGCCGCCCTCGTCGCCTCGTACAGGCGCTTGAGGCTCTCGATGTTGATGAAATTAGGATCGGGTTTTATGCCAGGGTTAGCTAACTGAAGAAAGCGGACTAAAGAGCTGACGGCTAGTGTGCAAAATCTGTGTTTTTGCAATGCGATTGCATCAAACTGCTCGATAGATGAGCGTACTTCTTTTACTTGGGTACTCAATTCGGCAACATAATACCAGCCGGCGTGACTTTCTTTTGAAAGAGGCTGCTTACCAAGTTTTGCAAGCTCTGCATAAATAGCCTTTTGGAGGGCTTCTATAAGCGCAAAGTAATGATCTTTTTCATTTTCTAGATTAGCCAAGCCTTTTGCTGGAGATAACTCGCCATCGCACACTGCTTTAATGCGCTCGTGTATCGTTGTGTTTAGCCTGTAAATAGCTTTTGCAACATCTGTAAGCTTTTCGATTTGCGGCCAGATCTTCCTGTAACGGTAGTTTGCTAGGTAGATGCCGCTGCGAAAATAGTTATTGGAGGGAAGGAGTGTGGTGCGTGACTCGACTATGTAGCTGAGAGGGGCGCTCTCTTCTGTTTCAAGGATGTCTACTAGGGTGTTGCTAAGGCGTTTTTTTATAGAGCCTGACAGCTTTTCTAGCTCGTTCAATCGTGCCTGTAGGTGCTCACTTACCTCTTGTTGAGCCTCTCTTTGAAGAGAGCTTGTAGCATACTGAACATAGAGCAAAACCTCTTGATAGAGCGCTGTTGATTCAGCAACAACGGCGCAGTCTTTGCCTTGTAGTTCAAAGTGTACATTTTTTAGCCTACTTTTAGCATCTTTGAAAATGGCAAAAAGGTCGCTGATTTTTTCGTCGATCGCTATTTTTTTATGGAGGCTTTCACACTCTTTAACCTTGGTTTTGTAGTATTGGAGAGCCTCTCGGTGATGGTGGCTAGCCAGCAATCGGCTGAGTGTGTGGGCTTTTTGTTCAACCATAGGTGAGACTGCTTCAAGATAAAGCATTCCTGATGTGGCCTCAGCAATCTTATAGGTGTTGGTAAGTAGGGGGATGTATTTGTAGCTCTCTTTGGCTTTTGTTATGGCTTGTGTTAGAGACGAGATGATTCTTTTAGTTTCCCCTAGCCATTGCTCATGTGTTTGATGAACTATAGATCCCTTTGCTAGGCGCTCGTGAAGTAGGTGAGATAGGCGATTGATTTGAGGGGTAAATTCTTGTTCGAAGAGAAGTTTTGTGGTGTTTATTGTGTTGAGTACATCGTCATCGGCAGGTGGGGTTCTATCTTTTTTGTAGAGGAAAGGACTTTTTCTTGCTGGTTTGCTGTAGGATGAGAGGCTTAATATTGAGTCGAGCGCAGGGGCGAATATAACCGGATCCATTGGATGTACACCTCATGATTCTTCCTAACATGCAAATTCGAGCTAGGGTATCTCTTTATGGAACAGACAGCACTAAAACTCAACCATTAGCAATAGGTTTGCGAAAGGTGGAGGGTGGAAGTTGCTGTTTGCAGAACAAAACTTGGAGAGGTGGTGACCACTTTTTGGATAAAACCCTCATCGAAGCCTTTACCTTCAAGGGCAAGGGCTTTGGTGACAAGTTTTGTGAGGACGGTTACTGGGTAGCAGCTAAATGGCTGGTAAAAGTAGCTTTTGGCACAGGCTTCAACGGCGAGGTATTCAGTCTTTTTTGCGGCATCACTTGCCCAAATGGCTGGCTGTACATATGTGAGTTTTAGTGGCTCTCCAAATAGTTTTAAGAAGCTAAAGACTTTTGAAAAGAGTTTCGGCTCAAGACTTATTGCATTGAGGTGCATCATAAGTTCATCTACTGTTGAAAATCCATGTCGATACTTGAGCCAGGGGCGGCAATAGGCCTCGCTAATAGCTTTAAGGCTTGTTTCAATAAATTCACTTTGTGTAGCTAGAAGTTGCTCTTCGGTCTTGTTGAGTGTTTTGTAAATTTCAGTTTGAGATAGGCGTAGGATTTCTTGCTGTTCTATGTGAGAGGCGCCAGATAGCTCTTCTAGTTGGAACTGAGATAAAAAACAAAAACGAGTTTTTGGGAATAGATTTTTGCAGGCAATGCGTACAAGGCTTAGCCAGTCTACCTTCTTTTGCAGTCTAAAGGGGGTTTTGCCGACAAATTCTTCTACTTTTTTTTCTATTTCTTCGATGTGACTTTGTCCAAGGCCCATATGCGAGTCGTTAATAAGAAAGTGGCAGGTTTGTTCAACGGTTGCAATTTCGTTTGTGTGCAAGACCTTTAGTGCAAAGGGAGAGATCCCAAGTGAAGCCACAGGTTCTTGAAGGCGAAATGAGGGGAGGGCTTCTTGAATAGAGGGGCCAAGTTCGAGTAGTAGCTGCTCAGCTAAGGCATGTTCAGTAACTGTGATAGGCTTTGTTTCTTTTGGTTCCTTTGGTGCTACGCTTTTAACACTTTTAGGATTGATATTTTCGAAGGCATATATTTTTTCAAGTCCATGTGTGTACATCTGTTGTTCGACCTCTTTCGAAAATGTGTTCAATATGGTACACTGAAGCTTATTTAACGAGGAAGAGCTATGGGATCATTAGGAAAACGGATACTACTTTTTATTGCCGTCAACGCACTTGTGTTGGTAACAATATCACTTGTTCTTAACCTGCTTGGTGTGCAGCCATATCTTACAGCAGAAGGGATAGATTATAATTCATTAATGATTTTTTGCTTTATATGGGGTATGGCCGGTGCTTTCATTTCGCTTGGCCTATCTCGTATTATGGCAAAGTGGATGATGGGGGTTCAGGTTATTGACCCTAACAGTGCCTCAGGCGAAAGTCGCCAGCTTTTAGATATGGTCTATAAACTTGCAAAAAATGCAGGCCTTGGCACGATGCCACAGGTTGGTGTTTATCAGTCATCAGAAGTAAATGCCTTTGCAACAGGCCCTACACGAGCACGCTCACTTATTGCTGTGTCATCAGGTCTTCTGCGGCGTATGAATAGCTCTGAGGTTGAGGCAGTGCTTGCCCATGAAATGGCCCACGTTGCTAATGGTGATATGGTTACCATGACGCTTCTTCAAGGTGTTATAAATGCCTTTGTAATGTTTTTTGCACGGGTGTTGGCCTATGCGGTTATGCGTATGGGACGTCAAAGAGATGATGAGGGTGTTGGTTCACCTTTTATTTACATGATGTTAGTTTTTGTGTTTGAAATTATGTTCATGATTTTAGGAACAATAGTAATTGCTACCTATTCACGGTTTAGGGAGTTTCGTGCTGATGCTGGGGGAGCTCGTCTCGTTGGCCGCGAAAATATGATTGCAGCCCTCCAAGCGCTAGAGCGTACTGTTCAAATAGAGGACCCTAAAGCAAATCAGCCAGCATTTCAAGCGATGAAAATATCAAGTAACAAACCATTTTTGCGTCTATTTGCTTCACATCCACCACTTCAAGATCGCATCGAGCGCCTTCGAAAAGGGTAGTCTAATCAAAATTTAACCATGTAGCGAAAGGGCCTGTAGGTAAAATTACTTACAGGCCCTTTCTGTTTTAGACAAGTTGTAAAAGCTTTTGATCGATGTTGGGATGTCAGCCCTATCCTTACTTCAAGTATGACTCCAATATATTTTATAGCCCATCTCAGTGGTTAATTATGCAGTAATATCTAATCCAATTGTAAAATAAGCGAATTGTTTTTATTCTTATTTTGTAATTCAGCAATATTAAAATATAAATAACGGGTCTTTATGGATTTAGTGTCGATATATAAGTCTTTGTTTTGTGGATATGGAGATGAAATCGAAAAGAAAGAAGGGAGTTCGTTTGCATCTAAGGGAGTTAGTATTGGCGAGTCTATTCGTTTTAATGTGACCGTAGTTAAAGTTACAGGTGCCGCGGCTATTATTTTTAGTGTAATGCCACTTTTTTTAAGAGATGACATTCAGACTGATTCCTTAATGCAGTTTTCAGTGGGTGCTGCAAGTTTTGCAGCAGTTTGCTGTACCTCTGCTTTAACAACTTTAAATCGAACGCTCGAGGTGTGGCATCATCATGAGGCTAGCCGTTCATTTACTTAATTTGTTAGGAAGTAAGAGGTAGATTCCGAGCAGGATAAAAGGCACACTTAATAGCTGCCCCATGTTGAGGAAGTTCGTGTCGTAGACACCTTGGGGTAGTTTTAAAAATTCAATAAAAAACCGAAACGTGAATACGAATAAGAAAAAGAGGCCTGCTGTTTTGCCTTCTTGCAATTTTGGAAGCACTTTGTACAGTAAAAGAGCGCAGCTAAAGTAAAAGAGCGCTTCATAAAGCTGTACTGGGTGGCAGGGCATAATAGCGCCTGGGTCGGCAGGGTGTCCAAACCATACGGCAAATGGTAGTGTGCTTTGGGTGCCTAAAATTTCTTGGTTAAAAAAGTTTCCTACTCGAATGGCACCGGCAACAAAACCAGCAGCGACACACAATATGTCGATTAGTTTTTTAAATGAGAGGTTGTCAATTCTGTGTTTAGTGTTGCTCCAGAAGAGTAGCAAGCCAGCTAGTAGCCCAACAGTGCCCCCATGGCTTGAGAGTCCTCCTTCCCATGTATAGAGGATGTCTATTGGGTGTTGGCTAAAGTAGGGCCATTCATAAAAGAAGACGTGGCCAAGTCTTGCCCCAACGATCATTCCAATAAAGACATACCATGCAAGGTGATCAAAAAAAGTTTGAGCTACTTTTTTTGCGTGTTGATTAGATTTGAGCAAAAACGAAGATAAAAGTTTAATTGCTATGAGGTATCCACCAAAGAAGCCAAAAGCAAAAAAAAGGCTGTACCAAACGATAGGGTGGTCGACAAAGGGGATTGTAAAGGCGACTCTAGGGGGATCAAGAAAGATATAAGGGAGAAACAAGGCTTCCTCACAAAAAAATTCAGCGGCAAAACAAATGTTTTGCCGCTGAGTATCGGAGCAGAGGGATTTGAACCCCCGACCTACTGCTCCCAAAGCAGCCGCGCTAGCCAAGCTGCGCTATGCTCCGGAATAGGCAAAATAATAGCGACTTGCTTGCTTTTTTCCAAGGATTATGTGAGAAATAAGATATGAAAATAAAAAGAATAGACCTTTTCACCTTCGAAAAGGGTCAACAGTATGGTGTGCAGGGGGTCTTCTCTGAAGGGTTGCAAGAAGCTTTTGAGCAATTAGGTGTTGCATCATCGCTTTTTTCTTACAAAGAACTAGGCGATGGGCTGGTTATTGGGGCGCTTTTACGCACCAATCCTGACTGTACGGCAGGATTTAATGTGACAGTAGCTAAACATTCGCCCTTAGAGCCCCTTGGTATACCACATCTCTCTATGATTGTGGATTCTGCAACCTATTTTCCTGAGCTTTTACAAAACCCAAATGCCATTGTAAGCTTTGTAGATGAGGACTCGGTCGGGTTTTTTAAGATGCTTGGGAAGAAGTATGTTTTTCATCTTCCTCATGCAATTGATAATAATGCACTTACAGAGCAAAACGCAAATCGCGATCTTGATGTGGTGATGTGTGGCTCCTATATTGACTCATCAGAAATTTTGGCTACATGGAAAAGCCTTCTGTCTCCAAAAATGGTTTTGCGACTTGTTGAGGTTGCCGAAACTGTGCTTGCAAGCACTCACATTTCTCATCTGAAGGCACTTGTAGGGCTTATTGAACGGCGTGATGATTTTGAAAAAGAGCTTTTAGAAAAGTCCATAGATTACTTCGATCTTGCAAACTCACTAGATCAGTATATTCGTGGGGTAGACCGTATAGGTATTCTTGAGGCTATCGAGCGGCCTGTCCACATTTTTGGAGCCAAAAAAGATGAAGATCTTTGGAGTAAATCAATAAGCAATCCAAAAAAGCTTATTTTTCATGGAGAGGTTCCCTATAAAGAGATGAGCGCAATCTTAAGGCGATCTCGTATTGTGATAAATAGCTTTCCTATGTTTAAGCGAGGTTTGCACGAGCGTGTATTACTGAGCCTGGCTTCCGGAGCTAGTGTGGTAGGCAGTGATAATATCTACATGCAAAAATGTTTCGGAGTAACTCCGGCACTCATGCCTAGTACATTTCCTGATTATGCAAAAGTAAATGTGCTTATCGATGCCGCATTAAAAGATGAAGATGCACGATTTAGTGCAGTTGTAGCCACGCATGATACAATTAGAGCTGAGCACACATGGGATGTTCGCGCTAAGACATTGCTTGAAAAAATTCCCTCAATGCTTGAGGAAATTCACAAGACAAGCCAAGAGGGGATCTCACATCTCTTTGGGAAAAATTCTATGGCCTCTGATATCTAGAGTAGGCTTTACATAGCCCTGCTGCAGTTCCGATTAAGGCAATTATGCTACGGCCTCCTTGGTGTGTCGTAGAGGTTGTTGCTAGGACCACAGCACATGCTAGACCAAAAAACGCATGAACAGCTACGTCAATACGACGAGCGGTAATAGTTTGTTTTGCGGGCACCTGTAACCTTATATTGTGATCAAGAAGCCCACTAGGGCCAATTTCGCCTACAGCAACAAGTAAGTCTCGGTCATCTAAGCCAATAAGTCGGGCTACAGGTTTGTGGATAAAGTCGCTAGACTCTCCTTTTAACTTTAGGGCAACTCCAAGATGAGGGATTCCCTCGTTAGTAATGCCAACAAAATGACAACTAGCTATGGCTAGATGAGGCTGCGGGGTTCCGCAAAGGCTTGTGATTAAGTCAGCCTCTGGTATAGCTCTTGAGCGGACGTTGTTTCTGGTGTCGTAAAAATAAAAATCGCTTCCTTCATTGGTAAAGTAAAATGGTGTAGGGTTTTGAGTTGTTTGGCCTCTAAGTGAGATGGCTTCGTTCAAGGCAAAGTCGTTATCATCACCCGCGTAGGGGGCTCTAGCTTTTGTGTTTACTGGTTGCCAGAATGGGCAGAAATAAGAAAAGTGTTCATTAGCAAAGGCTACTATGCGGCCTGCTTCAACGAGCCATTCGAACCTATTACTTAAGGGAGGTCGATTCTGTAGGGCAAAGGATGTAACAGAGAATCGTTCAGGCTGCTGGGTCAACACGTGTTCAGCAATAGATATTAGGTGGTCAGGTTCTGCTATTTGCCAATGTTGAATAGATGTCATACTTTCCTCTAATTAACGGTGCTAGTCGCTGCTCCCGCTACAGGGGGGTAAAGCAAGATTAGATTTCTGGGGAGAAACTTGTCAGTATCTTTCTGCAAAAAAAATATCTTTTTCACCCCAGGCCCGGCCTAGGGGGTTGATTTAAGGGCTTTTTCATACTAAGGATGCAGCAACAAATTTGTTTTTGAGCTTTAGCTCTTCGGAGTGCGCGCGCAGCATGCGCCGCTCTCAATTTCTTCTCAAATCATTACCTCGACAGAGTCAAAGCAACATCTCCTTACTATAGCCTCAAGGCTTTTCATGAAAAAGTCTCGGTCAAAAATGAGAGCGGTGCATACTGCACCGACACTTCTAAGTAACTAATGCAATAGGCTTCACAGCATATTCTGAGCGTGTTTTGTAAAAAAACCGCGACAAAAAAATCTCCCTTAC
>JBGSSB010000078.1:0-4684 GCA_041737255.1 Chlamydiales bacterium
ACAAGCATATGGTGAAGATCATCCAAGGGGTACAATTTAAGAATGGGGAGGAGGTCGAAATTCAAGAAAAATCAGCGTAATTATTAACTAGAAATAAGGGTGCAATCTTTTTTGGAAACACAACATTTGACAATATCTCGCATATAACCTTCACTTACTGTGGGGGAATCAAGTATTGTATCTCTGTTGGAGGGGTAAATGAAATTTCCATAGTAATCCTGCAAAATAGTTTTTGCTGCAGCTCTTTCTGGGGTTGAGGGTGATGCATCAATTGCATCTAAAATGAGTGGTACATACACCATCCAGCCGTCGGTAAGTGAATTGCCGCTACTACTGCCGCTATTAATGCCGTTGCTTAATGCTTCAGAATTTGCTAGGGAAATCATAAAGTCAATGTAGTCTTTCTTATCTAATCGACCCTGAGGTGCAAATTCTTTTAACCGTTCATCTACAACAAGACCTCTATTATAATTTACTGTAGCTGTCGAGTAATCAATAGATTCAAGGCAGTTTGCGTAATTTTGATTCCAGTTGGAATAATAGCCGTCTGGAGTATTGAAATCTTGCAGGTTAGTCCTTACAACCAAATCAGACTTTGGAGGGTAGGGATTAAGACCCAGTGCCAAAAAAGGAGCAAAGGTTGTTTGAGGCAGCTGACGGTTAATACTTGGTGGAAGTTGCGTCCAGCTGGAAGTGATATAATCGCCAATATTTCCTTGGGAGTCACCAAAAACGGCGTTTTGAGCGATCAATTCTTGAGTAGTTACAGCGTTTTTTGTTGCGTTGTAGAATTCTTGGAAATTTCTTGCAAACAATACTTCTAAAAAGTTTGCAGACAGTGCTTCTTTACCAAGTGTTAAGGCGCTGCGCATCCCAATACCTTGGTTATAAGGGAAGTCGCCTGAATTTAGCGTTTGCGTGTCGTATATATATGACGTATTGTCATTTGATACATAAATTGGCACAGCAATAGTTCCATTAGCTATGTATTCGGTACGGCTTAAATAGACGTCGTTTGTTAAATCGAGTATTACGGCGTCTCTTCCACATACTGTTGGCACTTGGCCTGTTTGACTAAAGGAATAATCATAATTTCTACAGGTAAATATCGGGCTAAATAAACCCAGTGCAGTTGCTCCCTGGCAATCAAATGCTACTTTATTACCCACTGTTACTTGTACTTGTATCGGATATAAAGCTCCGGGGATTGTATGATCAAGCTGTGGAGCTCCAAATAAAACCACATCGCCTGTTTTAGTTTTTTTGTCGGAAAGAACTATGCCATATGATCCGCCAAGTTTTGGTATTCCAAGAGCTTTGCGAATATCTTCCTGCGCATCTTTTACAGCGTTTAATTTTTTCTTTAGTTCCGAGGTGTCGATAGAAAGTGGATTTTCCGCACTATTCTTACTCGAAACTTTTCTAACTGTGGAATTCATCACGTTTTGGCATGCGCAAGCATCAGACGATTTAGTCGCTACACGTATTTGCGCCTGTGATCCGGGTTGTGGAGGGTATAAATCATTAAACATATTGACAGGATCAGGATAATTTTGGCTAAGATCCACCAAATCCAAAAGTTGGAGTGGTTGATTTAGGGCGCCCAACACAGTAGGAGAAAGTTGCGTAGCTATTGCTATTACCATTTTCTGATAGTCATATACCGAGATATTGGGGATTGTAAATGATGGCCCATAAATGGTGAGTACTTCTAATGGAAGAAGCGTGCCACCGCTTGCGTTAACTTCATCGATTCTCTTGTTAATACCCGCAAGCGTTCCGTATACTAAATTTGCGGGTTTTGGCAGAAGACCAGGTAGCTGCGCGTCAATCTGCGCATCTGTAGGTGCTATGCTTCTAAAAAACACATCGGAGCTAATGTTGTCTGATGTAGCTCCAAAGTAGGTTGATAAATTGCCTGTAGCTTGCGCCCAGAAGGTAAAAATCTGCCACATGCGATCTGTTGCATTGCAGTATCCAACACCCTTGAAGGCTTCGTAAATGTTGTCAGCTGTTACTGTGTACATGCCTTTATCGTCTGTTTGTAAAGAGTATCCAGCGGTTCCGCCATCTTCAACATTAAGTTTGAGCGCTGCCTTGGGACATTTGTCCTTGTGGTTTTTGCTGTGAGAGCTTGAGCTATTGCTATGACGTTTTTTGGCATCATGTTTAGCTGCGGATAGTTGCTGCTGAGAGCAAAAACTGGTTGCTACTATGGCTAAAAGGCCAAAAATGTATCTGTTTGTTTTCATGTATAAGCTTTGGTTCAGGTTATCAAATGGCGCACGTAGATATGTTGCCTATTTTTAAATAGCACCTATCAGCGCGTTTGTGGAACAGTAAATCTTTTAGGATAAAACAGTCAATCTACAATTTTATACATCATGGTCTAGGTCATGGTCGAGGCTGGCGCAACTTAAGGTTTGCCCTTTGTGTGGCAAGTACTTCTTGTGGGGCATCTGGTAAAAGCCTGTTGTGGCTGTAGTAACAGTTTGCAAGCTCTGGTAGAGCCAATAGCCTATTGTCATGTACATATACTTTTTCTAATTGGTGCATGCGTGCTAGCGCTTCGGGAAGCTCTGTTAGCTCGTTTCCTTCCAAGCTGAGGCGACGTAGGTTTATAAGTTGTGCAACGTGATGGGGCAGGCTCTGTAAGGTATTGTTATCAACAAAAAGCTCCAAAAGGGCTGTCATGTCCCATAGCTCTTCTGGGATGGCGGTAAACTGATTGCAAGAAAGATCCAACGCCTCAAGGGCTCTAAGATGACTAAAGGTTTTGGGCAGATACGAGAGTCGATTATGGCCGAGTTGCAGGGTAGTCACTTCAGCTAGATTGCCAATAGATTCTGGTAGGGCATCCACGGTGTTGTGACCTAGCCATAAGCCAATAAGGGCTGTCATCTGGCCAATTTCATATGGAAGACTTGTTAAGTTATTATGTGTAAGGTTAATAAAATGTACCTTTGTAAGCCGACCAATAGTAGTTGGCAGATGTGTTAGGACATTGTTATGAGCATGGATTTCGGTAAGCTCGGTCATGGCTCCAATATTTTCCGGCAAAGTCCTTAATGCATTATTATTAAGAAAGAGTATTTTGATGGAGGAAAGTTCAGTAAAAGCATCAGGGAGGGTGCATATGTTATTATGAGATAAGTCAAGCTTTTCTATGGAGAGCCAAAATTGGGTAAGTTGGGGGTCTGTCAGTAGAGATTCCGGCATGCGTGTGAGGTGGCAAAAGCGTAAGGGTAGTGTTTTATAGTGCGGCGTGTTTGCTATGGCTGCAATTTGTGTACGTATAATACTGCTGTTGAGCTCGTCAAGCAACTGCTCACAGCTCTCAGATGTGTTGGTTTCATCATGCAGCCTTTGAAGCTGGGTAAAGATTTGTGTAAGGCGAGCTCTACAAGAGATATCTTGATGCTCGCAGATTTCAAGTTTGTGCAGGAGTATGTACTCTATTTCTTCCATCTGAGGACGACAAGAACCTTCAGCTTGTATCTGTTGGGGCATGATGCGTGCGTCTAGAATTACTGTTGCAAACCCTCGAGAGAAGGCGCTCAGTGGATCCATAAATTGTCCTCTTGCTTGGTATGTACTACTTTTGAGATTGTAGCAAGGATGATCGTCTGTTGCAAGATTTTGACTCTGCCGTATTGTTTACTCTGTATACTCGAGCAGGCGTAAGGCATATGTCATCATAGTAATGGTTAACAATAAAATGTAAAACATTTTAGGGTTTGAGTATCTCTTGTCAATTAATAGAGTAAAAAGTAAAATGTAGTTACAATCTTTTCTGCTGATTGGGATACGGTAAATCGTATTATGCTATCGACGATATTTTTTGTTTAAGGGATTGCGACGCCAAATGATGGACTTTTTCAGAGTTTGGGGAGCGAACCCACCTTACTAAGCTAGGTTGATCGGCTTTGATTTATCCCCCTTTCGGCGGTTTTTTTTATATCTAACACTCTATCGGTACAACACATGCAAAGCTTTATTCCTGAACGTCCGATTTCTAGCCCTAAGGGACTTCTTAAGTTTGAAGGCCTAGTTTGGTTTATTATAAGTTTATATGCATACCATTATCTAGAGTTGTCGTGGACTCTTTTTTTTAGTACTTTTTTAATTCCTGATATTAGCCTTATTGGGTATCTATTTGGCTCAAGGACAGGCTCGGTATTTTACAATATCTTGCATACCGAAGTATGGCCAGCACTTCTTGCCGGGTCTAGCCTAATTTTTGGTATGCCAATTTTACTTACGCTAGCATTGATTTGGTTTTGTCATATAAACTTCGATCGTATGCTAGGGTTTGGGCTTAAGTACTCTGATGGGTTTAAGCATACGCATTTAGGTACTATTTCGGTTAAGTCCTAAAGGTCCGTTTTATTTTAAGTAAAGGGGGCCGGCTAAGGATGCAGCAACAAGTTTGTTCTTGAGCTTTAGCTCTTTGGAGTGCGTGCGCAGCATGCGCCGCTCTCAATTTCATCGCAAATCTTTACCTCGACAGCGGCAAAGCAACATCACCCTTACTACATCCTCGAGGCTTTTCATGAAAAAGTCTCGGTCAAAAATGAGAGCGGTGCATACTGCACCGACACTTCTAAGTAACTAATGCAATAGGCTTCACAGCATATTCTGAGCGTGTTTTGTAAAAAAACCGCGACAAAAAAATCTCCCTTAC
>JBGSSB010000092.1:0-87189 GCA_041737255.1 Chlamydiales bacterium
TTTTCTAAATAGCAAAAATAAATCGATAAAAACTCTGAGCTGACCCCAATACCGTTCACTTAAACTGAAAACTTAACGATTCAAACGATAGATAATAACGATAGAAATATAAAAAACAAAACAGGCATCAGTTCCCAAAAATGAGCGATTTTTTTGAATTTTCATCGTTATTATCGTTCTATCGTTTGAATCGTTGAGAGCTTAAGTGAACGGTATTGGGGCTTTGTTGTACTGAATAGACTGTAAGACAAAAGCCCCAACATCACCTACTGGTCATGTTGGGGCTTTAAGGCTTTAAATTAACTGTACTGGGCTATTTTAGTTAATGGCTAGCTCGTCTTTTGTGATGCCGCAGCATTTTTTGTATTTTTTGCCGCTACCACAAGGACAGTCATCGTTGCGGCCAACTTTTGGACCAACAACAATCGGCTCTAATGGAAGGTCTACTTCATTGTTTGCATGAGTCTCATCTTCATCGTCATAGTCCATCTCCATCTCTTCATCTTCGATGTCCGCTACAAGTGAGCGACCTGTTTCCATGTTTAGCTCAAATGGCATCTGGCGATTTTGAATCATATGACTTGGGAATAACTCAAATTTAAAGAGTGAGTGAGCCATCTGCTCTTTAAGAGAAAGCGTGAACTTTTCAAACAAGTTAAAGGCTTCATGTTTAAACTCCATGAGCGGGTCTTTTTGTCCAACAGAACGCAACGATACATCAGAGCGAAGATGATCCATAGCTAGCAAATGCTCTTGCCAGAGGTTGTCGATAGTGCGAACCATAATGTTGCGCATTGCATCGTTTAATACTTGCTGTGCATTGAAGTCTGGGTGCTGGATAAACTTGCCAGCCTTTTCATGTTCCATTTCAATTTTCAGCTTGAATGCAGAGAGAATTTTTTCTTCTGCTCGCGCTACAAGGGTATCGACATCGGCTCTGTCGTCATCAAAAAAGCCAGGTTCAAACGATACTGGAGTATGCTCTGCAATCCAGTGTCGGAAGCCCTCTGGATTCCAGCCATCAGCTTTTGATCGGCTTCTAAAGAATGTTTCTGCTCCCATGTACAAGAGGCTTGAAATCATCTCTTGGGCGAGCTCAAAGCTATCTGTTGTATTTAAAATGTCATGGCGGAAGGAATAGATTTCCTGGCGTTGTTTATTCATCACATCATCATACTCAAGGGTATGCTTACGTATTGTGTAGTTGCGACCTTCAATACGCTTTTGAGCTGTTTCAATAGATCTGTTAAGGATTGGAGCTGAAATAGGCTCACCTTCTGGTGGTCTAAATTTTGTGAGCAGCGCTGTAAGTGATGGGGAGGCAAATAGGCGCATTAGCGGATCTTCGAGTGAAACGAAGAACTTTGATGAGCCAGGGTCGCCTTGGCGAGCACTTCGGCCTCTGAGCTGACGGTCAATTCTTCGCGATTGGTGACGAGTTGAGCCTATAACATGTAAGCCGCCTGTTGCCGCAACACCTTCACCAAGCTTAATGTCGGTACCTCTACCTGCCATATTTGTGGCAATGGTGATAGCACCTCGTTGACCTGCAAGAGAGATGATTTCAGCCTCTTTAGCGTGGTTCTTGGCGTTCAAAACTGTATACTCAAGGTGGTTGAGTTTTAGGATTCTAGCAAGCTTTTCTGATACTTCTACAGACTCTGTACCTAAAAGTATTGGGCGGCCTTTAGCATTGATTTCGCGTACTTCTTTGAGTATCGAATTATATTTTTCGCGCTCTGTCATGTACATTTCGTCGTTGGCATCATCGCGGACGCAGTCTTTGTAGGTAGGTATTTGGAGTACGTCGATTTTGTAGATCTCTTTGAGCTCGTGAGCCTCTGTGATGGCCGTACCTGTCATGCCTGCTAGCTTTTTGTACATGCGGAAGTAATTTTGCAATGTAATCGTTGCAAAAGTTTGAGTTTCTTTTTGAATTGAAACACTCTCTTTTGCTTCGATAGCTTGATGTAGGCCATCTGAAAATCTGCGACCAGGCTGTGGGCGGCCTGTGTTTTCATCGATGATAATAATTTTATCTTCTTGAACGATATAGTCTACATCGTTTTCCATCAAAAGATGGGCACGTAAAAGCTGTCTGAGATTATGTGAGCGCTCTTTTCTGAGGGCATCTTCTTCTTGAAGTTCAAGTTTTCTTTTGAGCTTATCTTCTTCAGAAAGGTCTGGGTCTTGGTCAACGAGCAAAAATTCATGACCTAGGTCAAGCATGACAAAGTCATCTTCGTTTCCACCGCATTCGTGCCAGGCGCTCGTACCACGATCTGTAAGTTCGTACTCATTGCCTTTTTCATCAATGGTAATGTAAAGATTAGCTAAAAACTGTGCGCGCTCTTCTTTATTTTGGTCGTTATAAAAATAGAGGTCCCATTTGTCGATGGCTTGACGCATAGCTGGATCTTCACGAAGGCGCTTCAAAACCTTGTGTCTAGGCATCCCTTTGCCTACAAGCCAGATTGTTTTGAGGGCGTTTTTCTCTTCTTCAGTAAGAGCTTTTTCGTCTATTGACTCTTCGTTTACATTTTTATCGAGGATCTTTTTGGCTTCTGTAGCTAGTTTGCTGCATAGGTCGCGCTGTTTTTGGATGAGCTGATCTACAGATCCTTTAAGAACATCATATAGCTGACGGCTTACTTGTGACGGGCCTGAGATAATAAGAGGTGTTCTTGCTTCATCAATCAAAATTGAGTCGACTTCGTCTATCAGAGCAAAGTAGTGGCCGCGCTGTACAAGCTCTTCTTTGCGCATAGAAACTGAGTTATCGCGCAGGTAATCAAACCCGAACTCTGAGGCAGTTCCGTATACAATATCACAATTGTAGATGCCTTGACGCTCTTCGTAGGGAAGCTCTTGTGTCACAACGCCAGTTTTTAATCCGAGCCAGCGAAAGACAGATCCTACCCATTCGCAGTCTCTAAAGGCTAAATAATCGTTCACCGTAACAATGTGTACAGGTTTTCCTGTGAGGGCATTAAGATATAGCGGCATAGAAGCTGTAAGGGTTTTTCCTTCGCCAGTTTGCATTTCAGCAATAAAGCCTTGGTGTAGTGCTATGGCGCCTTTTAGCTGTACGTCATAGGGAATCATATCCCATTTTTGGTCGTAACCAGATACGTGTACTTCGGTTCCTACAAGGCGTCTGCAGGCGTTTTTTACAACAGCAAATGCTTCTGGAAGGAGGGCGTCTACTGATTCGCCGTTCTGGAGTCGCTTTTTAAATTCGTCGGTTTTCGCGCGTACTTCATCGTCAGTCAGTGGTTGCAGTTTTTGCTCGTAGGCGTTGATTTGAGCCACAATGTTGTCGTACTTGGCAAGAGTTCGTTGTTGCGCTGTGCCAAAGATTCTTTTGATAAATGAAAACATGTCCCTTCCTTGATATCGTATAATTGTTATTAAGAATACGTCATTTTAAGAATTGTTGCAAGTTATGAGGCTCTGCAATTTCTACTCTGGTGCTTTGTCTTACCAGAGTGGGTTGATAAGTTCCATTTTTTTATTTTTTATAGGATGAAAAATTGGTCGATTTACGCATCTTTATAATTGACAAGTAAATTTATTAATTTATGTACAAGTAGAGCTATTTTGCTTAGAAGTGATTGCTGCTAATTTTCTTTTGCATGAGTGTGCAAATCAATAGGTTTCGTTGTGCACAGGCTCCCGCAATATTCAAGCCGTAAAATCTGTACATTGTTGCAGAATTAACCACCGAGGCACAGAGTTCACCCAGAGGGTTTGAGATAGGGAGAAGGATTAGTTCAAGTCAGCGCTCTATAATGAAAAGCGCGTAGTACACGGCCTTCGTTGCCTAATCACCTAAGCCATCTTATTTTTCTCAAATATCTAAGTGAGCTCTGTGGCTCCGTGGTGATTTATGCCACAACGCCCAAAGATGCTGCAAGTCCTGTTGCAGGTGCTGTTGCAACATCTGCACGAAAAGTCTTTTAAGAAATGAAAATATATACCATCCTTGCAGCGACGTATATATGGTGGATATGGTGCTTCTTAACGAATTTAGCTGGTCATTTTCTCGAGCAAATCTCTTTAGTGAATGTCAAAAGAGATACTGGTATACCTACTACGGATCTTGGGAAGGGTGGCCTAAAACCCCTTGGGATAAACGAAAGCAAATTGATCCACTAGCGTCCTATCTATATGCGCTCAAGCAGATGCAAAATATGCCAACCTACATTGGCTCTACTGTTCATGAAGCAATCGAACACTTCCTAAAAACCAAAAAGCCTTTCACACTCGATGCCATAGTAGACTATGGGAAGAAATCTTTTTTAAAGGGTATTGAAGAAGCCAAAACAGATAAATGGAAGGCTGCCCCAAAAAAGCACACCAACCTTTTTGAATACTATTATGCCCAGCCACCATCGCCAGAGGTTTTATCTCAGGCTGAAAATAAGGTTGTAATCTGTCTTGAAAACTGGTACTCATCACCAATCGTGCAGCAGCTGGCATTTCATACAGACTCTCGCTGGTTAAGTATTGAAGAGCTGGCCTTTTTCCAACTAGCCGGGAAATATAAAATTATTGTTGTGATAGATTTTGCCGTGATGTGGAAAGATCTAGCTGTTCTTTTTGACTGGAAGACGGGACAAGAAAGTGAAAAAACTGAAGAGCAGCTTTATCTGTATGCTCTATTTGCAAATAGAGTTTGGTCAATTCCTTTTGATAAGATCATCTTAAGCCCTTTTTATGTGGCACAGAATAACTACACTAAGATTGGAGCTGGGTGCAGTACACCTCTTGATGTCACAAAGATTACCGCACTTGAGCAGACGATAGAATCTAGCTGCGACAAGCTATCTGTTTTACATACGGTGCAAGATCCGCGTGAGTTTGCCTACACAGATGAGCGCCATCGTTGTGAGCGTTGTCCATTTAAAGAGCTATGCCAAGGCGTAGAGTATCAAGAGAAAAGTCGCGAAGAATTGCGCGATAGGGTATGTGCTGCTAAAGATAAATGAACATAGGATAACGTATGAAAGCTCGTGGGTATGTTTTTGGTGTGATTTTGGTATTCTTTTTTGGAGGGTATTCTGCCTACTGGTATTTACATGCCAACCAAATCGAAAAAACGGTTAAAGCCGAAATTGCCAATCTTGATGAGCATGTGACAATTTCTTACGATACTATCGAAAAACGAGGGTTTCCCTTTTCGATACAGCTTGCTTTTGTAAATCCTAAAGTTCATGTCGAGAATGCAGCCATTACCTTTGATCTGGATGGAACCTTAGCTGCTAGATGGTCGTTATTTGGTGACCTGCATGACATTGACATGTCGGGTAAAAGCCATTTTGCCGCACCTTTAAATGACGATGGCACGATCTCTGATGTCTATGTTGAGGGTAATACCGTCGCAGAGTTTGATTCAATAAAATCAATAGGGGACAAAGGCTTACTTAAGCTTACTAAGGCAAGGGTCTAT
This sequence comes from Chlamydiales bacterium, assembly GCA_041737255.1. Lineage (GTDB taxonomy): Bacteria > Chlamydiota > Chlamydiia > Chlamydiales > FEN-1388 > SZAS-7. The sequence continues at coordinate 5,453 of JBGSSB010000092.1, forward strand.
TCATCAGAAAAAGAGGGATTTGGTGCTCTAGATTGCATGTTCGATCACGTCATGCTTGCTTATGATATCAAAAATCCTACACCAGATCGTTCACTACTTGATATAGATGTTGCCTTTACTGGCGGAACAACGAAAGTTTCTGAGCCTGGTGAAACAATAGTTCCAATGGATTTTTATAAGGCGTTTGCAAGTACTATTGCTGAAAAAAGTGGTAAGCAAGATGCATCGTTTGCTTTAACGTGCGATTTGCCAAGTGTGCGCAAGCTGCGAGAGCTTTCTGATTCGCCACTTCTTTTGCTTACAGAGACATTTCCAAAGGTATCTATAGAGCTTAAAACGTTTGACTCATCAAATGCTCTTTCAGCATCAAATATGCAAGCAGCGTTCAATATTCATGAAGATGAACAAAAAAATATAGTCATGCGTATTTCTGGGGAATGGTTTATACAATTTTTTGCAGCATATCATCAAGCTTTAGTAGCGAGCATTGATAAGATGGCAGCAATTGCTCCAAAATGGGATGCTCCACAAGATCTTCTCTATGTAAAAAAAGTTCTCATGGAAAACCCCGACAGTTTGAAGGTGCTTGTGCCCCATGTAGAGCGATTGGGAAAAATTGAAGCTTCGGAAGGAGCGTTCGTTGTAGTGAATAAACGCTCGCTTAACTGGCACGCTACGCTTGAAACTCTTGGGTTTTCATGTGATCGGTTTAGCTTGTTGGGAAATGCAGTTGCACAAGAGAGAAATAACAGCTTTCAGGTAGATGGGGGAATAAGAATTAAAAATGGACCGACGTTTATTGATGATCTACTCCATTTTTACAACCGAATCGAACAGGCTATTAACCTTTTAGAGCAAGATACAACCAAGCATCTTAAGCCACTTCCTGCAAGTGCAAAAGAGAAAATCATGGCCTATCTTGAGCTTCTTGCATCAGATCAAAGCACCTCAGAAAATGACCTGCATATTGCCATTACCTACAACGAAGGTGTGGTACATGTAGGCCCGTTAACTTTAGAAGAAGCTAGGGGCGCATCTGAGGCTCTCTGGTGTGATATCATGGGCGAAACTGTACCTGTGCCCTCCTCGTCCGAGCTAGAAGAGCCAGTGCATCAGTAGGCGTACTCATTATTGAAGGCAAAAAAAAGTGAAACGTGGTTAGAAGAGATGTTTCAAGTGCTTTTATAACAGAAGAACATAACAGGATTGGCAGGATCCGCTAACGCGGGCAAGATAAGCAGGGTAAAAAAAGAGTTGAAATTTTTGATTTATTATCTTGCGTATCCTGCCTCTTGCGATCCTGCATATCCTGTTGCATTTATAGTTATGCAACCACTCTAAAATAAGAAGGCTGTCTTGTTACTCATCAGACGAAGTAGCTTTTTCTACCTTTTTCTTTGAGGGTGCTTTTTTGACAGCTGTTTTCTTTACCGTCTTTTTTACTGCAGCCTTTTTTACTGGGGCTTTTTTGGCAGTAACTGTTTCGGTATCAGTTTCCTTAGTAGCTGTTTTTACGGGAGCCTTTTTAGTGGCAGCTTTTTTAGTTGTAGCTTTTTTGCCCGTAGCTTTTTTCTTGGTGGCTTTCTTTTTGGCTGGAGCTTTTTCTTCTTTGCCTTTTGCTCCTTTTTTACCTTTAGGCTTACCAACGTAGGCTGTCTTTTCGCGGTTCTGGTACTTGTCCATAACTATTTCTAGAGAGTTGCCAATCACGTCGCAATCAGGATACTCTGAGCAGGCTATAAATGTTTTGCCAAAGCGCGAGCGACGCTTTACAAGCTCACCAGTACATCCAACAGCTGGGCATGGTGTTGGGGGAAGCGGTTCTTCTTCTGGCTCACCTTTTTTAGGGATGCGAACAACTCCACGGCACTCAGGAAAGCTCGTGCACCCTAAAAACGCACCGAAGCGTCCAAAGCGTAGTTTCATTGCCGCTTTGCACTTAGGACAAGGCTGCTCGTAGTCGAAGCCATCTTTGTAGTCATTTTTATCAAAGGTGGACTCTTCAACTGATATGGTGTAATCACATTCTGGGTAGTGCTCGCAGCCTAAGAAATATTTGTCTTTAGACCAAACTTTCTGTAGCATGCCACCACATTTAGGGCATGGAGTGTCTGTTGGGATTTTTGGGACAATAGCATTTTCTTCGGCAGCTGCCATTGTTGGTGCGAAAGTTGCCCAAAATTCTGCTAGCAGTACTTTCCAGTTTTTTTTGTCTTCCGCCACTTCTTCTAGATCGTCTTCCATGTGGGCAGTAAAGGCAGTTTCCATGATAGTCTTAAAGTTTAACTCCAAGAGCTCACATATGACGCGACCGAGTTCTGTTGGCTTAAGTCTTGATTGCTCTTTTACCGTGTAGTCGCGACTTTCAATTTTTTTCATGATCGTTGCGTAGGTCGAAGGTCGGCCGATACCTGATTTTTCAAGTTCTTTAATCAGTGTAGCTTCTGTAAAGCGAGCTGGTGGGCGAGTAAAGGACTGTTCGCCTGTAAGCTCAAGTAGAGAAAGAAGCTGGTCGACGCTTAAGTTGGGAAGAAGCTTGTCTTCATCGCTATCTTGTTCTTCATCACTCTTTTCTTCGTATAGCGTTAAAAACCCGCGGAACTTAATTTGAGAGCCTGTTGCTCGAAGAGTGTAGATGTCAGCTTGGATGTCTACAGAAACAGTGTCATAAATAGCAGGAACCATCTGAGAGGCTAAAAAGCGCTTCCAAATAAGAGAATAAAGAAGATACTGCTCTTTTGTGAGGTACTGTTTAACTTGGTCGGGATGACGCATTACGCTTGCAGGGCGTATAGCTTCGTGGGCATCTTGGGCGCTTTTTTTAACCGAGTAGTTTCGTGGTGAATCTGGTAGATAGTCCTTGCCGAATTCTTTACCGATATAGCTACGAGCTTCTTCAATCGCCTCTGGTGCTACACGTACCGAGTCAGTTCTCATATAGGTGATAAGACCTTCAGCGCCATCGGATCCAAGCTCTATCCCTTCATAGAGGCCTTGAGCAATTTCCATAGTGCGCGATGGTGAAAAGCGGTAGTGTCGGCTTGCTTCTTGCTGCATGGTAGAGGTAATAAATGGAGCTTCCGGATTACGCTTTTTTTCTTTGCGATCAACGCGAGTCACTATATAGGTAGCTTTTTCGAGGTCTTCTCGAATTGCTTTAGCTTTTTCTGCGTTGTTTACGAGGACAAAGTCAGTGCCTTCGACTTTATTTCCTACTTGTTCTTTTTCAACGCGGATGCCGTCGATGGCAGAAAGTGCCGCTGTAAATGGTTTGTCGTCACCTGGTTGTACCTTAGCGGCAATTGTCCAGTATTCTTTAGGAATAAATGCTTCAATTTCCTTTTCACGATCTACTACAAGTTTTAAGGCAACAGACTGTACGCGTCCGGCTGACACCCCTTTTCCTCTGCCTCTGCGCAACCTTTTATTAAGAAGAGGAGAAATGCTATAGCCCACTAGTCTGTCAAGTAAACGTCTTGCTTGCTGGGCATTTACTAATGCTAAATTAAGCGTTGTCGGATTTTTAATGGCCTCTTGCACAGCATCGCGAGTGATGGACTGAAAGGATATGCGTTTGATGTTGGCATCTTTAGGAAGAATTTGGCTTATGTGCCAGGCAATTGCCTCTCCTTCACGGTCAGGGTCGGGAGCTAGGTAGATTGTATCGCACTCTTTTGCGGCTTCTTTAAGGCGGTCTACGACCTCTGTTTTTTTAGAGAGAAGAACGTATTTTGGTTCAAACTGATTTTCGACGTCGATACCAAATTCCTTCTCTGGCAAATCACGTACGTGGCCATATGAGGATTCAAAAATAAATGTTGGCCCAAGAAGCTTTTTAAGCGTTTTAATTTTTGCGGGCGACTCAACAATAACAAGCGACTTTGACATGCTAACCTATTTGTTTATAGCGCTTTCCTGGAAGTTCTACTGCCAATTTCCTGAGTACCAGCTTCGTAAGTGAGACTTGAAGAATTGAGATTGGAAGGCAGATTTTTACAGAAAGCACATCTAGGGATACTTCCGATTGGCACAAAATATCAAGGATTTTCTGCTCTAGGGGTGAAATTAAAATATGCCTTACTTCGTTTTGGGTGGATTTCGTTGAAAATAGTGTCATTTGGCTAGCAAGCTCTTGGGGCGTTTCGACAAGGCGCGCTTTTGCTTGCTTTAGTAGTAAATGATTACCACCATAATTTTCATTCATGGCCCTTCCGGGGACTGTGAAAAGAGTTTTTTTATGCTTTTCGCCAAGATACATTGTGATCATCGCACCACTCTTTACCGGTGCTTCTGTAAGTAAGAGGGCATCAGACATCGCGCTTATAAGGCGGTTTCTTTTTGGAAAGCTATAGCGAGTTGGAGCAGTAAGTAGAGGCAGCTCGCTTATTACGGCGCCATTTTTAGCAATTTTTTCTGCTAGGGATATATTCTCCCTGGGATAGATGTGTAAAAGTCCTGAGCCGATAATGGCGCATGTTTTTGTAAGGGCGGCTTCATGCGCTGCTGTATCTACTCCACGAGCAAGCCCGCTTATAATCCAGGCACCACAGTTTGAAAGGTGCTTGGCAAATGCTGCTGTGCACTCCATTCCCCAAATTGTGGCATTTCTTGTACCTATTATAGCGAGTTTTACAGCTTCTGCTGGAGGGAGTGTTCCTTTTACATAAAGTACAAGAGGGGCATCAGGAAGAACTTTAAGGCAAGAGGGGTATGTAGGGGATGTTATAGGGATAATCGCAATATGATGTTTTTCAGCTAAGGCCAGCTCTTTTTGGGCCTTTTCAATGGCAGACTTGTTTGGGGAGGCCTCCAGAGCGCTTTGGGCAGAGCCAAAGTGGTCGTAAAGCTGGTTAAATTTTTTGGTCGAAAAACTTGGGGTGAAGGTAAAGGCTAGTGTCGCTGAAAGTTCTTGGTGCGAAAATGTGGGACAGATAGTTCTGTCCCACATACTATTAGTACTAGAAGGCAACTGAGACAGTTCCTTCTATGTAGACGATCTCATCAAGAGGCACTATCTTTTGTGAAGATGCGACTCTTTTTGACCCGTCTTTAACATAACGAGTGTTGCTGCTAGAGTTCTTTAAAAAAAGAGCTCTTTGCTCACTAGCATATGTCGTTGAATGGTCTACATGACTTGCAATCATTTCCACACCTTTTTTTCGGTGGCTGATTTTCTACTTTATAAATGTGTTCATAAGTATTCCGCATTTTGCGTCTAGTACTCTTGTTCACCTCCTTCTTGGCGAGCGAATTACCTAAGTTAGGCTTTGGTTAGTTAGGGAGACAGCGCCTATAGATTGCCTCTTTTCGTGTTTATCACGAACCAATTTAATTATGCAAAATTTTTTATTTAAAATTCAATTATATATCTGGTTCTTAGCGCATTGCCTCAATATAATCTAAAAGTGAACTTTGTCTGTCTTGCAAATGAGCAAGCATTTGAGACGCAAGTTCTCTTTCGTTTTGTGTAAGAGGTACGGGGCGCTTGCTAAGGCCTAAATATTCTTTAAGCTGTAGCACTGTTTGGATCATTGCATCGTGATTGCCAAGCTTTTGGTTTAACGTAGCAATATGTAAAAGTAAAAATGCCTCTAGCAAATACTCACGAGAGTTTGTGGCAATAGTGCGCTTGGATTCGAGGCGGCTTTTAAGGTCGTTGGCTGCAGTCAGCGCTTCTTTGTAGGCGTGTTTTCCAGAAAGGCGCGAAACCTCTGAAAAATCCGCAAAATCTGTAAGGCCAAGGGATCGTAGGCGCTCAATTGTACGTTTTGCGTAAGGGTCAAGCTCGTTAGCTTTGTCGCGAAGTAGCATCTCTTCTGCAATCAAGCTGTCAAATCGAGGTTGGAGTATTGCATATTCATCGTCAAGATTTTTTAGGGCAGCTAAGGTTTGATCAGAGCTTGCAACTTTATTGTTGTCGTCAAAAAGCTTTGAAGTTTTTTGCAGTTCATCTGCTAAAATATCTGCAGTTTCAAAGTCTTTAAATTTTTGGGCATTGCTTTTTTGCATTATCCAAACACCTCCAACTAAGGCCAGCAGTATGCATGCGCAAGCCACAGCTACAGATTTTCGGTGCATCATTATCCAGTCGGCCCAAGGGCTTGTGGAAAGGTGGAGCTTTTCATGATTTTCGTTCATAATCTATCCTCATAAAATCAATTGCAGTAATTTACTACAAACCAACGAATATGCAAACTCAAGATTTGCAAAAATGGAAAAAAATATGCAGACAATACAAGAAGTTTTTTTGAACGACGTTGTTTCAAACCGCTATCAGCCTCGGACAGTGTTTGTGGAGGAGGATATTCACGATCTTGCAGAATCGATTCGTGAGCTAGGGCTTTTACACTTGCCCGTAGTTACAAAAATTTTAGGCACATCTCAGTATGAAATTATTGCTGGCGAGCGCCGGATTATGGCCTGTAGACATTTGGGGTACTCATCAGTGCAAGTCGTTGTGCGTGATAGGCCAACACTTGAAGAAATTGCTCAATTGGCTCTTATCGAAAACGTGCAGAGAGTGGATTTAAATCCTGTAGAGGTTGCTCGATCTATAAAAACGCTTATCGATGATTTTGGGTCAAGTCAGGAGCAAATCGCATTAAAAATTGGTAAAAAGCGCTCAACAGTTGCCAATTATCTTCGCATCCTGCAACTTCCGGCTGATATGCAACAGGCGATGAGTGCGGGAAAAATTTCGCTTGCTCATGCAAAAGTTTTACTTTCTTGTAGCCAAAAAGAGCGGCAGAAACTGTTTCAAAAGATGCTTCGAGAAAATATTACTGTAGAAAAAGCCACAAAGATTGCCAAAAAACAACAGGGCGACCAGCTTTACTATAAAGATTTGGAAAACAGGCTTAAAAGCCATTTTGGCATGCGCGTAGCTGTGGAAGGCTCTAAAAATAAAGGTACAATTTCTCTGCGATTTTTGAATCTTGATGAGCTTGACACTATTTTAGAAACAATTGGACTTAGGTCGTAATGCACCTTGACTTTGGCATCTTTATTTTACTGCTGGCGCTCCTTGTTTTAGGATATTGGTTTAATTTGAAAAGGGCGGCGCAGTTTCCTGCCCTTCCCGTAAGTATTATGGAGCCTTTTATACAAAAAAGGGGCTGGCGCGTATATCTATCGCAGCTATCAGCATGGTCTTTTTGGTTAGCTATGTTCTTTTTGGTTGTGGCTATGTCTAATCCAAGAAAAGTAGAAGATATAGGCCGTCCTCATTCCTTAGTTAAAAGCGAAGTTCCTCGTAGTGGTGTGGCGCTATATTTTGTTCTTGATGAATCAGGGTCTATGAGCGAAAAAGTTCCTTCCTATAATGATCGAGGCTCGCGAATAGAACTTGCAAAAATTGACCTTGCAAAACAGGCCATTATGGAATTTGTTGAAGGCAACACGGCTCTAAGCTTGCCAGGAAGAAAAAATGACCTTGTAGGGCTTATATCGTTTGCAAGGGTTCCCGAGGTTCTGTGTCCGCTAACATTAGATCGTGTAGAAATAGCAACAAAGCTTGAGTCTGTGTCTCCTATTAAAGATGATAACAGAAATGGTACAGCAATAGGCTATGCGATCTTTAAGGCTGTAAATATTATTGTCGCAACAAAGCATTTTGCTGATAGACAAGAAGAGGCCCATAAAGGTGTCTACAGTATAAAAAACCAAGCAATAATTGTGATAACAGATGGCTTGCAAAGTCCAAATCCAGCGGATCGAGATAACCCTTTTCGCTTTATGCCTGCCGAAGAGGCGATCGGTTATGCCAATGACAATGGCATCCGTGTATTTTATATTGGTATAGACCCTATTTTGGCAAAAAGTGATTATGCTGCCGATATAAGCGATATGAAAAAAGTGATGAAAGCAGGTGGGGGAGACCTCTTTTTAGCGACGGGCCAAGCAACGATAGAGGATATTTTGTCTCAAATTGATACCCTAGAAAAAAGTGAACTTCCCCCTCAGTCTGTATTGCGAGAAAAACCTATTCGCGAAACATCGCTTGTTGGGGTTTTTGTGATGGCTGCAATGATAGCGCTAGCCGCTGGTGTTATGTTGGAAACTACTTTCGTGAGATCTATTCCATGAATGCTTTTGAGGGTTATTTACTGATTTTTGCATTTGTCATAGCACTTCAGTACTACCGCCTTGCTATGTATAAAAAATCTAAAACCCAAGAGTACGTGTTAGAGAAGAATTTTCCTCGGAGTGTTCCCCAGCGTAGTTATTTTTCATTTTTGATCCGAAGTTTATGTCTAGTGGCTGCATGGGTACTTCTTACTATAGCCGTAGCTAGACTGTATGAAAAGCCAGATGCTGTACAAAAAGGACCTCAGCTTCAATCTAAAATGTTGCAAGGCAAGGAGTTTCTTCCAAAAATTGATGAAGTTGCTTTTGTGCTGGATGTCTCAAGTTCAATGAATGCAAAAGATTCATCAGGTGGTATCGCGCGCCTTATAAAGGCAAAAGAGATAATTTCCACGATGATGGAAGATTTGGGGGGTATTAATGCTTCGCTTATAGGGTTTGCTGGAAATACCCAAACGATTGTCCCTGGCACCTTAGATTATTTGTACTTTCGTATTCTTCTGGATGCTGTTGGAGTAAATGAAACTGCGCAGGCGGGAACCAATCTTTTGGCTATGGTGGATGCTATTAAAGCAAAGTACGTCGATAGCCCTTACCGAAAATCTGTACTCGTTGTGCTGTTGACAGATGGTGAAGATACGGGATTTTTGGCAATGGATGACTCTGCCAAAAAACAGGCAGAAATAGCGTTGCTTGATCTAGTGTCAGCCACGGTTTCTGATGAGCTAAGATGGGAAGTTGTAGGTCTTGGAAGTAGAGCTGGTGCCGAAGTGCCGGGGGTTATGTATGAGTCAAGGCCTGTGATATCTCAGATGAGACAAGATTTACTCCAAAGTATGGCACAGGCTGCAAGGGGTCATTTTTATGGTGAAATTGATGTGCCAGTTACAGAAATTTGTGACGATTTACTTGCTGATATTGCTGGCTCCAACCAGGCGTATGCTGCAGGCGCCGATAGAGCTGTAAGTAGCTACGCTCCTGCTACGGGCAACGATATCCTATTTCTACTGGCAATTTCCGGATTGCTGCTTTTTGCAGCCGTCACGCTTCCGCAATATCAAAAAAAGGTGGCGGTATGATCGCACTCTTCGTGGTAGGTATCCTCTTTTTTGCGCCGCCACTTGCGGCAAATGATGTCGTGGCACAAAAGATTGATGCAGCCATACAGTTTGCCAATGCCGGCCGCGACGATTTGGCCTTACAGCTACTTCAAAAAGTTTTGCAGACAAAGCTTACCTCCGTTGAAAAGGCTGGTGTCCTTTACAATATTGCTGTTGTCTTTGCTAGGGGTGACAGGTATTGGGAGGCCATGACGGCACTTAACCAGATCGATGATGCTATGTTTGATAAGGTGTTGGAGATAACTCCCATTGAAGCTGTTCAGATTGCTTATAACGGAGCTCTTTGTTCTGTTGCTTTTGCCAAAAACCAGATAGGGCAGCTTGCCAGTGGCAATAGCTACACCCAAAACGACCTTGATCATATCTCTCAGGCGCTTGCTTCGGCAATTCAGTATAATACAAAGCTTGATGAGCTGTTTAAAAACAAGGCTCTTTTAGATATTCCAAGAGAGCCTTTTCTTGCGCGTATTGGTGTCGAAGAAGAGATTGCAAATATAACGGTGTCGTTAAAAAAACTTCAGGAGCGTCTGTCAGTAGAGCGTCTTGATAAGACGGCTCTTCTTGAGGAGTTAGGGGCTTCTTTGCAGGAGCAGTTTTTTTCTTTACTCGGAATTTATTTATCAGAGAGTTTTGATGAGCAAGCTGTTGGGCTTTATATGCAGGCGCAGCAACAAAAAAGCTTTACGAAAATTTCTCTAGCCATTGATCGGCTACTTCAATTTTTGCAGGCACCAGGTAAAAAAAAGACAGTGAGTATGCAGCTGTTTTTACAAGAAGAAATCCAAAAACTTCAAGAGCAGCTTCGTTCTTCTTTTGTGAGTACAAATATTGTAGAGGCTTTGAGTACGCTAGATGAGCTTTCTTCTATGGTGCTACTTGTACAAGCAGAGGTAGCAAAGAGGGAAATTGTGGCACTTCTTGATGGCAGAACTGAGGTTGCTATGGAGTATTTGTTGGCTAAAAGATCTCAAAAACTTTTGTCGTTTTGGCAAGATCAATGGCAAGTACGTGAGCAGTTTGTTTTGAGATTTCTTACAAAAAAAGCCTCAACTTTACTCGAACCAGACTCAAAACTGGTTTTGCTTTTACAAAAAAAAATAGATGCGGAGCAAAATAAAGCCCCTTCTGTACAAGTCACAGTAGATGATGCCTTTTATTGGAAAATACTCTCTCAAAAGGAAAATAAAACCTACCTTGATCTTGCGATGAGCCTTCATGGGATAGCAAAGGTCGATTATGTTGTACTGAAGAAAATTGTAAATGCCCTGCTTGATCGTGTCGACGTGTTGCAGCAAGAAGAGGCAAAAGCGCCTCTTATTGATATGCTAACCATGCAATCGCCTCTTTTGCTTTTTCAAGATGCTGTTGAAAGCTGGTTTTATGTAGATTCAAAAGCGGCATTGTCGTTTATGTTTGACACGCTTATCGCTGAATGCAGTCAGCTGCAGTTAAATCCTACAATGGATAGTTTTCTTGCTCGCACCGACTATCATCTTGTTATGCATCTTGTGGGGATATTGATAAAAGAGGGTGATTTGGTCGATGTTGCTGAAGTATATGATGATCTTATGAAAAAAATTTCTTGGTTTTCGACAAGAGAAAAAAAAGATTTTGACTTTTTCACTATGAATCTTCAGCTTAGCTGGTTGAAAGAGAAGCTTGTGGGGCAAACCAAAAACCTTGAGGGTATTACAGCAGCTGTAGATTTTGCCGTAGAGTTTCAAAAAAAAACCATGTCACTTGTTCGCTACAGCAAAGACACATCGTTTCAACAAACGTTGAATCTCTTGTCACAGATGCAGCAGCAGCTTACCCATAAAGTAGCAGATGCCCTGGACAAGCTTGATACAAAGGGCCCTAAAATTAAACAGGTAATAACTCTTGTTGCCCAGGCTGAAGAAAATACCAAGAGACAAAATAAAGAGCTTGCAAGCATGCAGGCTGTGCTTAATGACCTTCAAAAGGCCAGTGAAATTCTCCACAGTATGAAATCGAAAAGCGAGGATGAGTCAGAGTCGTCAAAGGCATCGCCACAGCTTGAGGGTGGCGCATCAGAACAGATGGAAAAACAAGCCTTAAAGCTTGCCCCTGAGTTATCTATCCGCCTCTTACAAGAAATGGAGCGTCAGGATAAAAGCCTAAAAACACAAAACATCCCACAAGCTTCAGGGCTAAGACCTTGGTGATAGGGTGCATTTTAGGGGATTCTTGTTCACTGGAGAAGAGGGTTGATACTATCAATTGACACAAAGCCAAGAACTTTTTATACATGTGCTAAAGATCGAGTTTGAGCAATAGGGATATACCGTAGTGATTAACCAACTATACAGAGCCATTTTTTTCCTATTGATATGTTCTACAGCTACCCTTTCAGCTGATGCTCCTGCTATGCCGGCAAAGATTATGGTACGGATGAGGTCTAGCCACAATAACACCGAAATTAAAGGTGATATTTCAATTGCTCGATTGAGTTGGCAAGAGGTGGATGAAGCAAGCTTTACTATAGATGGGCAAACATTGCCGGTGAAAAAAGTTGCAGAAAGGTTGCCAGCCGGAAAGTCTGCGGTCGACAAAAACACGGTGGTAGTATCAGAGTATGCCTTCACTCTTCCCGGAAAGCCTCGTGGTCTTTATTTATTTCCTCCTGTGCGGGTTAAAGTAGGAGGCTCTTTTATTACTTCAGCACCTGTCTCTTTTGAAGTTTCGGGAGTTCAGATTTCAGATGAGCTGCAGCTAGAGGCGCAGGTAAAAGAAAAGGGGCCTTTTTATCCCGGAGAAAAAGTTACGTTTCAGTATTTAATATCCTTTCGCAATCCTATACAGCTTACTCGGGAAAAGCTGCCTTTACTTGAATTTCCTGGTTTTAGAACTGTCGGTGCTCCAAAAATTGAAAATATGCCTTACGGCGCAAATACCGTGCAGGTTATCTCGCAACAAGGAGTTGCTTTAAAACCTGGAACCTTTAGCTCGGGGCCTTCTTTTATTGAGGGCTATATGTATGGGCAAGATGCTTATGGAAACAACGCCGTATCGCAAACGCTTCTTCAGGCGCAGGCACCAGATATTCAGGTAGAAGTTCTGCCATTTCCAAAACAAGGACAACCAAGCTCTTTTAACGGGGCGTTGGGCATTTTTTATTGGAAAGTAAGAACTAAAGGATCTACAAATATTGCTGTTGGGGAAAAAATTGTACTTGAGGTAACGGTTTCAGGAAGTGGAGACTATGACACAGTAAATTTTCCAGATCTTAGCCAACAAAAAGGGTTTAAAGATGTCTTTAGGCTAAGTGATTTGGCTCCGATTGGAGAGATGAAAGAGGGGCAAAAGCTCTTTACTGTAAACATAAGGCCGGTGGTAAGTGGGATAAAGCTTATTCCATCAATAGAGTTTTCATCTTTTGATACGAGTACAAAGACATATGTAGTAAGGCAGAGTGACCCTATATCAATCAGCGTGAAGCCTGGCAAAAAGTTTGAGAGGGATGATCCCTATATGGATGGCGCACCTCCTGCTGTTTGGCCCATAGAGGTTCAGGGAAATGTTGAATTAGAGGAGTCTGATGCTCGTGCAAGTCGCTTGCAAAACATTTTACTTGTTTATACTGCGCTTTTTTTGCTTGCCATTTTGGCAGCTCAGCATTTGTTTAAAAAAATGTGGCTCGATAGTCAAGCAAAAGGCGTAAGTAGTCGTGATATAATTCTTGATGCGATAAAACAAAAATCAAATCCTGACACCTGTTGTAAGCTCCTTCGTAGGGCATTGTTGCTGAGGTTGCATGAGGTTGGTATTACGCCGACAGCTTTTGAGCATCCTGAAGAGTTAAGCCCTGACGGCTTGCAAGGTGAAATACGTAGGTTACTTCTTTCGATTGAACAAAATCGATTTATGGGGCTAGAGACTCAGGTAGAGATAAAAGAGATTATCAACGAAGCTACGCAGCTCTACTATAGGATGAAATAATGGTAAAGAAATGGTTATTTATTCTTCTGGTGCTGCCTCTTTTGCTTGGAGCCGAAGATCATGCCTATTTGAAGTACAGAGAAGGTGAGCGCGCATCGAATCCTGTTGAGAGAAGAGAGGCCTTTAACGAAGCTTTGTTCCTTTATTTGCGAATGGAACCAGATAGTCCCTCTGCTGAGCTTTGCTTTGATATAGCCAACACCTACTACCAACTTAATGAGTTTGGCTATGCAGTTTTGTACTACAATAAAGCCTTAAAGGAAAATCCTCGTTTTGAGCAAGCCCGAGACAACCTTCAAATAGCTTTGCATAAAATTAATATGCCATCAGACAAGCCTGGTTTTTTGCAAAACTATCTGCTTTTTCCTCACTATATGATGTCACACAATGAAAAAGCAATTACTGTGCTTTTATTGCTTTTCTTTGCTTTTGGGCTTTTATCTGTGCACATATGGGTCCCTCAGGATTTTATTAAAAAAGTAGCTTACGTAGCCTTGTGGGTTGCATTATTGTTTTTTACAAGCATAATGTGGGCTGATTATTTTACTTCTCCACGAGCGATTGTTGTTAGGCCTGTTGCATTGAGACGAGATGCTGGCAATGAGTATGCTCCTGTTGTGGGTCCTCCCGCTCTAGTGGGAACTAAACTTATTGTGCAGGGGGTAGAGTCAGATGGAAACTGGCTTAAAGTGAGAACAAGCTCTGGCGAAGAGGGGTATATATCAAAAGAGCATGCACGGGTTATCTGAAGGTTTATTTCGAGGTAAAAATATGTTTCGTTATTTTTTTGTGCTGGGTGCCGTAGCTTCAAGTTTATTTTTGTCTGCGGACAACCAAACGGCTACAGTGAGTCCTGTTTTGCCTTCAGAGGATCTGCCTTTTACTATTGAAGTAACGCAGGCTGATTTCATGTTACCTAGCGGGCTTCATTCTTTTGCTTCTGGAGTGTATGATGATAAATGGCTTTTGATTGCGGGCAGGATGAATGGACTGCATGGGTTTGGGTCGGGGAATAACAACTTTGCTCCAGATCAACAAAATACCCAGGTATATGTAGTAGATCATCACAAAAAGAAGGTATGGACTCGAGATTTACATGATACACAATCGGGTTTTACTCAAGATATAATCGATACGCTTACTGTTACAAGTCCACAGTATTACCAATCTGGCAATACACTCTACATGTCAGGTGGGTATGGTGTTGATACGGCAACAGGTGAATTTTCTACAAAAAACACCTTGAGTGCAATAGACATTCCTGGACTAATAAATTGGGCCATGAATAAAACTGATCAGTTGGCGTCAAAATATATTCGGCAAACTTCTCATGAGTCCTTAAGAGTTACTGGTGGGGCAATGGCAAAGATTGGAAACAATTCGACATTGCTTGTTTTTGGACAAAATTTTAAAGGGTACTACTTGCCGAATACCAATGGTGCGTATACGCAACAGGTAAGGCGTTTTTGCATAGAGGATGATGGCAAGACTCTTCGTGTGCGAATGAAAGAGCCAATACCAGCTACAGCCTATCCAAGCTTTCGTAGGCGTGATTTAAATGTTGTCCCTATTATGGAATGCCGTGAGGGGAAGTCAAAGCCCGCGCTTATGGCCTACTCTGGGGTGTTTACTCTTTCAGGTGGTACATGGACCTTGCCGGTCGTTATTAGGCCTGATGGGTTCTCTTCTATGGATGATCCAAGTGATCCAGCTACATTCAAGCAGGCTATGAATAACTATGTCTCTGCAACTCTTGGTCTTTACTCAGAAAAACAAAAGGATATGTATACTTTGTTTTTTGGTGGTATTAGCTTTGGCTATTTTAATGAGGGTCAGTTGCAGACCGATCCGGGGTTTCCATTTATTAATCAAATTACCACCATTAAGAGAAGTAAGGATAAAAAGCAGGCTCAGTATTTGATGGATGCAACCTATCCAACGATTCTTTCTCAGCAGTCAAACCCAGGAAATCCGCTGCTTTTTGGAGCGGGAGCAACATTTTTTCCAAAAACAAATGTACATTACTATAGTAATGGAGTGGTAAAGTTTGATCGCCTCAAAAAGAAAAAAATTCATATAGGGCATATCGTCGGTGGAATTCAAAGTACCTTGCCAAATACCTCGAGTGAGTCAGATTCTGCGGGGTCGCCATATGTTTTTAAAGTGTATATAAAGCGGAAATAATTTGAAGGTTAATTTTCAAAGAGGCACACTATTGACTGTAATTCTTTTAAGGGATGTAGATTAATGATGGATATTTCGCCAAAAGCGCTTTATAACTCACTCCGAATGAGTTTTTTGCAAAATCCTACTTTTTCAGTAGAGCGATGGAAGGTTGAAGATTATCGACAAATCCCAACTGAGGAGTTGTTTTCTCGTCTCCAAGCCTTTGATTTGATCTTAGATCGTCATAGTTTTTTATCGTTTGCTGATGAATATGATAGCCCAGAAGAGCTGTTTGATCACATGATCTCAGATCGCGATGAAGTAGAGGAGGAGTGTGATGCTCTTTATCTGCTGTTATTTGAACTCTGGAGACGTCTGGCCTGTGAAAAAAAGTGCATTTCAATTATTTGTGACGAGCTCGATCATCAAATTTTTCTTTACGACCAAGGGCAGCTTGCAAGTGTAGAGGCTCTAGAGAATGCTCTTTCTAGTTTTCATACCGCCTTAGAAGAAAATGTTGATCAGGGGCTTTCTCGAGATCAAGTTTTTGAAGCTGTTTCGGAGTATCTTGCAAATGATTTTCAGTCATTCATGATAGATTACATAAGCGATCTTATCGAGCATCAGGATTATGCCTATTCTGAAGAGCTACTTGAGCAGTTTTCTCCCTATATGCCAGACAAGAAATGGTTTGATTTGTTCCTGGCCCGCATTATAGGATCAAAAGACATTAGAAAAGGCCATGAGCTTTTGGCAAAAATTTTTCGTCAACAGCAGGCAACACCTGATCTTCAGTTTAATTTGGATATCTTATCTTATTTAGCTAGCCTGCCTGATTACGAGCTTTTACATCACGTTGTTATACGTAGCCTTGGCCTTGTCCAAGATGAAGAAGAGTTATTAGAGCTTTTGCACTTATCAAGCGATATCTGCCATGCGCTAGATATGCATGAAAAAGGTGATCTGCTTCAGGCTCTTTATGAAAACCGCAAGGCAAATGCTAAGCCTTTTTCGAAGGGCGATGATGATTTAATTCAGCTTGAAAAAATTCTTAAGTAAAAATCCTAGGTCCGTCAGTTCAAGGGCGGAGATGCTTCTATCAATATACGCTAGGCAATTTGTTTAAGCTTAAAGCCTAGCCAGTCGCAGGCTACAAAGTGGTGCTGACATCAATTTTGACCCCGTTTTTTTTGACTCTTTAATATTACCCGGTAATCAACATCTAATGTGGAATAGGTTCTAGAAAAGTCAGGTTCTCTCCAGCAAGGTAGAGTGGGTAGCGATGGATGCCAGATTTGACGTCTACGTGGATGTTATTAGCGCTGAAAATGACTCTAAAGGGAGATTGGTATTTTGTTGCAAAGAGATGCAGGCTTTTTGTGTGAGTGACCCACCCGGATTTTACTTCTATAGGGACGGCTTTCCCGTCTGCTTGGCGTAAAAATTCTACTTCCGCTGTATTTTCTTGCCAGCTGTAGAGCTTCTTTTGTCCTCTGCATAAAAATTCCTGGGCTACAAAATTTTCAGCAAAATAGCCCTTGTATGAGCCATAATCCTGATTAAGGATTTCCTTTGGCTCAAGATTACTTAAGGCCCCCAAAATCCCTATATCAAAGAGAAAAAGTTTAAATGCATTTTCTTTAGAATATGCTGAAAATGGCAATTTGCCTGAGTGCGCTATATGAACCTTTATGATGAGCCCAGCTTTATCAAGCCAGTCAATAACCCCAGCTAATCGATCATAGCGATTTATGCCTGCGACAGCGTCTTTAAAAGTGAACTTTTTAGCAGAGGCATCTTGAGATCTTGCGAGTTGTTCAGGAATGGATTGCCACAGCCTATCTAAATGCATGGCATTAATTTTTCCTGAGTGCTTTGTCATGTCAGCCATGTAGGTCAAAATGATTTCATTTTGTAGCTTTCGTACGGCCTTAAAAGCTTCAAACAGGTTGTCCTTTGCCTTAGCAAAAGTGCTGACAACTTCAGGAAGCCCACCCGTAATAAAATACCACTTGAGCTTCTCCCACAGGTGCTCATGAACAACTTTAGGAATTGTTTTTGTGTTTAGTGCTTCATCAAAATAAGGGATTGATCGCTCTTCGCCAATTGCCTGCAAAAATTCTCTAAACGACATCGGATACATCGATAGCATGTTTACTTTTCCCACAGGGAATGAAACAGGACCTAAATGTACACCTAAGAGGGATCCTGCGCTACATATGGCAATTTCTGGCATCTCTTCAGCAAAGTATTTCAGGCTAGTCAGTGCGCGTGGACACTCCTGGATTTCGTCAAAGATCAAAAGGTCTTTCGAGGGGTTGATAGACGCATCTACAATAAAGCAGAGTTTTTGAATGATTGTTTTTGGGTCGATATTCCCTTCAAAGGCGGAAACAAGTGTTTTGCTCTTCTCAAAGTTAAAGTAATGAGCTTTTGGGAAGCATTCTTTTCCGAATTCCTCCAAAATATGCGTTTTACCAACCTGCCTAACCCCTCTCAGGATTAGAGGTTTTCGACTTGTATCTTCTTTCCATTGCTTTAGGTCTTTAAATATAGTGCGCTTCATACTTTATATTTTTGCCAAAAATGACATTTTTTGATACTAAAATCTGTCATTTTTGGCATTTTATATGAGCAAACATGAGGATTTTACATTACTCAGCTGAAAAAGGGGGGGGCAACTTGGTTGTCATTGCGGTCAAGCCCAATACCGTTCACTTAAACAAAAAACTTAAGTGATTAGAACGATGAAACGATAAAAACGATAAAAAAATAAAAAATAAAATCATCTCGATTTACTCAGAAACTTCGAATTTTTTCTTCTTTTCATCGTTCCTATCGTTCTATCGTTTCAATCATTGAGAGCTTAAGTGAACAGTATCGGGGTCAAGCCTGGCATTCGGGCATACGGTTGAGAGATCCTAAAGGCGGTTATGATTGCTCCCTAATTCTCAAAAATCCGAATGTCTCTGACCTTTGTCTTTAGGAAGGATGGGAGTTGTCGATATTTTCTAGGCAATTTGTTTAAGCTTAAAGCCTAGCCAGTCGCAGGCTACAAAGTGGTATTCGACACCGTTTTTGCTGCCAAAAAGAATGGAGTCAGGTCGCACGCTGTGTAGGTGGCCGAAGAGACATTGCGTAACCCCAGCTTTTTCTAGCATGTGAGATACCATAGAGGGCTGAAGATCGGCGCTTATAGGTGGGTAGTGCACCATGGCAATTTTAAGACGAGCATTTTTATCTAAGGCATCAAGCGCATTGCCTAGTCGCATGACTTCTCGTCTAAAGATAGCTTCAACTTCTTCTGGGGGTTTGGGTTTGCCACCCTCTTTAATCGGTTTTTTCATTTCGATGTAGGGGCCAAAGTTATACTCGGGGCTATCCCATAGTCTCGTCCCGCAGATGGCTACATCATTCCAGAGAAAAGCATCAGACCATAATAGATGGATGGACTCAGGGAGGACTTTTCTTACCTTGGTAGGGGCCCCGCACCAGTAATCGTGGTTTCCGCGTATTATAACCTTGGTTCCCGGGCGTTCTGCTATCCAGTCAAGGTCGGCTTTTGCCTCCTCAAGCTTCATAGCCCATGAGATATCGCCAGGAATAAGGACAAGGTCCTCTGGTTTTACATTAGCGTCCCAGTGGGCCTTAATTTTTTTGTCATGGTCGATCCACTCAGGGCCAAAGACATGCATCTCTTTGCCTGCGATACCAAATGAAAGGTGAAGATCTGCGATTGCCCAAATAGCCATAATGCACCTCAAAGTAACTGAAGTGTTCTTTATTTTCTAGTTTCTTAAAGAACAAATCCTGGGGGGATTGTTGCCCCGCGCTGCACTACGATAATACCGTCACGTATAAAGACGCCTGGGCCATCATATTCGCGAAGGTTATTTTTGTTGATAAGCTTGGCGCCTTTGCCGATAAAGACATTTTTATCGATGATTGCACGTTTGATGACGCAATTTTCTTCGATAGCAAGCCGATCTGGAAGGCCGTGGGATTCTTGGTGTGGCAAATCATAAAAGTCGTTGCCCATAATATAGGAGTCTTCAATTGTGGTGCCTTTTCGTACAACGCTTCTTTGGCCAAGAATGGTGTTGGCAACAAGGTTAGCTTCTATATGAGAGCCTTCGCAGATAATTGAATCTGAAACTACAGTATTGAATATGCGAGCTCCTGGCAGGTGGGAGTGTGCTGTAGCAATAGGGTAGCTCTCGTTGTAGAGATCAAAAGGCGGGCTTTTGTGTGTAAGGGCAATATTTGCTTGGTAAAACGATTCTATAGTACCGATGTCTTCCCAGTAGCCGTCGTGGACAAAAGCGCCTATGTTGCCTGATTGGACTTTTGTTGGGATGAGGTGTTTGCCAAAATCGTCCCTCAGGTCTTCAAGTAATAGCTTTATTAAGCAGGAGCGCTTGAAAAGATATATACCCATAGACCCCAAAAGATTGCGGTTTGTGTTTCCTGGCAGGCCTAGATTTTCAAGTGCAGCACCGGAGGTGGTAAAGCGATCAATGGTGTCATCATCTTGTGGTTTTTCACAAAAATCAACTATCGACTGATCTTCGTTTACCTTCATGATTCCCATGCGTCTTGCGTCTTTTCTGTTTACAGGGAGTGTGGCTACAAGACAATCGACATCTGTCTCTTGCGCTGTCTGCACCATTTTTTGAAAGTCCATGTGATAGAGCTGATCGCCAGACAGTATAAGAAAATAATCAGCAGGAGTTTCAATGAGATATTCTAAGTTTTGGCGGATTGCATCGGCTGTGCCCTTGAACCATGAGGTTTTTCCTGGTTTTTGTTCAGCACCTAAAATTTCAATAAATCCCTTTGATGAGACGGTGTTGCTATAGGCATTAAAGATGTGCTGATGAAGGGAAGCTGATAAAAACTGCGTTACGATATAGTTTTTGTTAATATTGGAGTTCAGTGCATTTGAAAGAGGTACATCGACAAGTTTAAAGCGACCGCCAAATAAAATGGCTGGTTTGCAGTTGCGTTTTGTTAAAGGGAAGAGGCGAGATCCTTGCCCACCACCTAGAATAATACAGCAAACTCGAGACATATCAGGCTGTGTGTTTTGGTTTGCAACCGTTTTAGATTTTCGACTGGTAATTTTTTGAGTTGAATCTGCTAGTATTGACATAGGTCCCCATCTTTTACTAATTACTCCCCGTATTTGTCATAAAGAGGGTTTTTGTCAATTTTAAAAATGAATGCATTTATCTGTATTTCCGTAACTTTAGGTAGGAGAGATGGTTGCGTCAAAAATTAAAAATTTGAGGTGCTGGGTGCAATTTGTTGCTTTGTTAGGAGGGGCAAAGTGCCAGCAGTTGCGTAAATAGTGTGTATTCTGTTACAATGTATTTTTATTTAACTAATAAGTGGTTTATGTCAGCAATTAATTCAACTCATTTATATAACGAATTGGCATATAATTTTGATATTATGGAAAAAGCCATAGCTGAAGGTCATGCAAAAGATATTGATATTGGATTTATAGAGATTTTTGCAAACGATCTTCAAGAGCTTTCAAAAATCACTTTTGATAAGTCTAAGATTCATGGACTCACGACACGTTTGAATGTGGCAGCTGATCGAATTTGCGAAGCTACAAGTTCTGTGTTTAGCGATGTTGATCCGCGATCTCAGCGTCCCTTGGTTGGTATTAAACAGCCTGTTTCGGTGCTTGCCAAAGAGTTAAACGAAGGACTTACAAAAACTGGTCTTGAGAGATTAGATCCATTTTTTACAATGCGTCGTATTGCCGGCGAGGGCCATTGCCTCTTTCGTGCTGTGGCGGTTGGTGTTCTTGACTATCTTGAAAAAGTGCCCAATCCTTTAAAAGACGAATTTTTAACAAAACTTCGTGAGCAAGTTGCTCGTTTTGAAGATGAGTCACTAACTGCTCTTTATGAAGATATTCAACTTGTGGGGCAGCTGCCCAAAGAGGAGGCATTTAAGGCATCGGATCGATTGGTAGCCTTTTTGCGTCAGCTTGCTTGCTGCTATAACAGAAATTCTAAAAATGAAGTGCTACAAGGGCTTATATCAGAGGATTATTTGCAAGAGATGAGCAGTATGCAAAAGTGTCAGCATGGCGGTGAGCCTGAACTTGTTGCTTTACAAAACGTTTTAGGGCTCGATTTACGTGTTGTTGATACAGCAGTTATCGCCAAAGGTGAGCAGACAGCAAAATCTTACCTTGAAGCAAAAAAAGAAGAGACTGTCTTTCTTTTGCTAAGCCCGATTCACTATGATATTCTCTACGATAAATCAACCCTATAAAAGTCTACGGGGAGTTGTCGACAAGAAATCTTTTTTTTGGTAGGATCTTCCCGTAATTTATGGATACTTTGCTCCCGCAAAAAACAATGACTTCTTCTGCCACAAAGGCGACACAATTTACCCTCCCGCTACTTCTATTTATTTGCCTTGGCCACTTTTTTGTCGACTTTATGCTTGGGATATGGCCCGTCTTTAAAACTATGGCAGGACTTGACTTAGCGCTTTCTGGTTTTTTAGCAGCTGGCTGCGTTGTCATGGGAGAGGGGCTTCAGGGGTATTTTGGCAATCTTTGTGATCGGGGCTATCAGAGCATCCTGTTGCTTGTGGGAATAAGCGTGGCGACTGCCGCTTGTTTTTTAAGCTACAGCGATAGCTACGTAGGGTTTTTTCTACTTTTTATGTGCACATGTCTTGGTTCTAGTGCTTTTCATCCTACAGCAGCTAGTATTTTGTCAAATTTACAAGCAAATAATCGCAGCAGTATTATGGGGCTCTTTACCGCAGCTGGGATGATTGGATTAGGGGTTAGTCAGCTATTATTTTCTTGGACATATCTCAATAATGAAGGGGCTACTGCCATTTTAGCGCTTCCTTCCATAGTTCTTGCATTAGCCTCTTACTTTTTTTTTAAAGATAGGTCGCATAAATCTAAGACATCAGAAAAAGAGCATTCATTTAGTTTATATATGAAGTTTCTTAGGGTTAAAGAACTGCGGGCGCTTTATTTGAGTATGCTTGGCAATCAAATTATTTTATGGTCGCTTGTATTTTTACTTCCTGATTTTTTATTAGAAAGAGGCTATTCTACTTGGGTAGTGTTTGGTGGGGGTAACTTCTTTTTAATGGCTGGAGCTACTATTGGGCCACCTATTTTTGGATACCTTGCAGATAGGGTGTCAACGAGGCAGGTTATTGTTTCTACTTCGTTGCTTACTCTTGCTAGCTTTTATGCTTTGCTTGTCCCTTATGTTCTTAGCGAAGAGCTTCTTTTTGCTCTTTTGTTTTTGTTGGGGACAATGCTTGGAAGCGTGCCGCCACTTATTTGGGCCTTAGGTGGCCAGATGGTGCCGCAACATCGCGGAGTAATTTCGGCATTTTTAATGGGCTTTGTATGGATTTTCTCAGAGAGCTTAGGTCTTGGGTTTAGCGGGTATTTAGCAA
Organism: Chlamydiales bacterium; assembly: GCA_041737255.1. Taxonomy (GTDB): domain Bacteria; phylum Chlamydiota; class Chlamydiia; order Chlamydiales; family FEN-1388; genus SZAS-7. The sequence goes on from JBGSSB010000092.1 coordinate 28,240, forward strand.
CACTTTTTGTTGAAAATCCTGCTACAAATGCGCTTGCGCTTATGGGGACAGTACAGATCGTTTCATGTTTTGCAAACTCGCAACTTCCAAAGAGTGTTCGTGAAGTTGTTATAGCTTAAAAGGACTTTTACATGCGATTCCTCTCTTTACTCGTTTTTGCTGGAGTTTCTTTTTCTTCGTCGGCGTACGCGGCGACTGTTCAGCCAGCTACGACACACCTTAAGGCAATAGAGCCTCAGTGGGCAACAAAGGTGATTTCCAATCACGCTGAAGGCGGGGTTCGTGAAGTTATGCTTCATGACAACCAGCAGGCCACAAAGCTTATTTACTACTACCCAGATGGAAGTCTTTTGGCTGAGGTTGATCTTTTGGAGCAGCCTGTAGATGCAGAGGCTATACGAGATGGCTCGAGTGTTAGCTACTACCAGGATGGTTCTATACAGAGCATTGCTCAGTATGATCACGGGAAGGCTTTTGGGGTGTTTCGCTGGTTTCATCCAAATGAAAAAATGCACCATCAGCAGTGTTATCATGATGGTATTGAAAATGGCCCCTACACAATTTTTACAGAAGATGGTCAGCTTGAAGAACAGGGGTTTTATAAAAATGGTCAGCTTCATGCAGATAGAACTACATACTATGCTTCGGGACAAAAAAAACAGACGCTAAGTTACGTAGAAGGCCTTTTAAATGGACGAGCCACAAGATGGAATGAGGCGGCGGTTGTTGAAGAAGTAAAGCTTTATCTTCAGGGGATGGTTCATGGTCAAAAGGGCAAGAGTGCTCATGTTCGCTACTACCCAGATCAATCTATAGCCATGAGCCAAGAGTTTTATTTTGGACGCCCTGAAGGCTTGTTGGTGGAATATCATCCAAATGGCAAAGAAAAACATAAAGTATTTTTTGTTTCGGGTCTAAAAGATGGTAAAGAGTGCTGCTGGAATGAGGAGGGAGTTCTTATTGCTGAATCTGAATATTCGCTGGGCATACCGGTAGGTACCCATTATCGAAAAAGTACAAATGGCAAAACTAGGCTATATCTTGCACAGTATGACAAGCAAGGAGCGCTTACTGCGCCAATAGTTGAATGGGATGAGGCTGCAGTAAAAATAAAAGAGTATAGTAAAGAGAAGGGCAAGCTACAAGGCGCCTATTTAGAGTGGTATCCAAATGGCCAAATCAAACACCAGTTTCATTACAATAATGGTCTTTTTCATGGTGAGCAAAAAAGCTTTTATTCAACAGGTGCCCTTGCTGTTAAGGTAGTATATGACAATGGCAAGCGACATGGCTTGCAGCTTGAATGGTATGATAACTCAGAGCAGTGGATTTCATTTAGCTATGCAAATGGTCAAAAAGATGGAAGATGCACAAGTTGGCATAAAAATGGCAAAAAACTGTATGAGGCAACTTTTAAAGAGGGTAAGCCTCACGGGTCAGAGATATGCTGGTTAGAAAATGGTAAGATGGCATCATCTCATGGGTTTAAAGATGGATTGCCTCACGGGAAAAAAATTGTATGGCATGAAAATGGTACCTGTATTTTGGAGCAGGAGTTTGAAGATGGTGTAGTCCATGGCTATACCCAAGCGTGGCATCCAGAGGGCGATCTGAAGTCTAAAGTTCACTACATTCATGGCCAAAAAGATGGGCTAGAAGAAGCCTATTATGACAATGGTAAACCGCAGCATCGAGTGCGTTATCACCAAGGGCAAATCGATGGAGAATATATTGCCTGGTTTGATGATGGGAAGCTTGAAAAGGAATATGCATACGATAAAGGTAAGCCCGTTGGTGAAGCCAAAGAGTATTACCCAGTAACAGCAGGGGGTAAGCATCAGCTGTCTCTTGTTGTCCGATATAAAGATGGAGTGCTCGATGGCCAGCAGGTAAGTTTTTTTCCTAATGGAAAAATGAAAGCACTGTTTGTGTATAAGAATGGGCTGCTTGATGGCAAAAAGTCTCTTTGGGCAGAGTCTGGCGAGCTTATTTATGAAGCTGCTTATAAAAAGGGGCAGTTGGCTGGCTTTTTGTACCAGCAGTTTCCTGATGGTTCTGAATTAAAACAGTATTTTAAAGATAACCATCCTCACGGCCTCTACCAGCTGTTTTATCCATATCAGCAGGTGTTCGGAAGGGTAAAAGCTAAGGAAGCTACCTATGTTCATGGAAAAATTGATGGCGAGGTTTCTGAATATAATGAGGCAGGGACTAAGGTTTTAAGTGTTCTTTTTTGCGACGGTAAAAAAGAGGGTCTGACAACGGCTTATGGAGATAGTGGTAGCACGCTTATGACAGTGGAATTCCACGATGGCAAGCAAAATGGCAAGGTTATCCAGTACTTCCCAAGCGGAGCAAAATTTAGGGAGTCTCTGTATAAGGAGGACCTCCAAGAGGGTGAGGAAATAACTTTTTTTGATAATGGCCAAAAAGCAGGTATCAATCATTACATTGGGGGTAAGTTGCATGGCACGAGCATGCAGTGGAGTCCAAAAGGTATTGTTATTTTTGAGGCGGAGTACCTAAACGGCCTAAGACATGGCAAGTTTAACAAGTACTATGAAGATGGCAAACCAAAGCTTCTTCAGCAGTTTGAACATGATATTTTGGTTTCTAAAAAAAGCTACGAACCAAATGGTGTTCCTGCGAGATAAGAGAAAGAGGTAAAACTTTGGGCGAATTTATAAAAAAAATTTGTGTGCGCATGCCAAACTGGCTTGGCGATGCTGTCATGGGGACTCCTGTATTAGAAGATATTAAAAGGGCTTTTCCAGAGAGTAGACTTACAGTTCTTTGTCATAACGCGATAAAAATCCTTCTTGAGGCAACGCCCTTTATCGATGAGTTCATCGTTTTTCCGGCCAATAAAAAACGAGATAAACAAGAAAAAGAGAGAATTTATGCCGAGTTGCAAAAAGGGCAGTTTGATGCAGGTATTCTTTTAACTCGTTCATTTTCATCTGCATGGTGGTTTGTACAGGGCAAGGTTAAACGGCGCATTGGTTTTAAAGACCACTTTAGAAGCTTGCTGTTGACGGATGCTTTGACAGTTCCTGAAAATGAAGAGTATGAACACCAAGTTATTACCTATAAAAAACTGCTCGAGCCCCTTGGAATAGAGCCGAGTCAGACAAAGCCCAGAATCTATTTGCAACAAGATGAAATCGATGAGGCAAAAAGTGCACTTAGTGCTTTGGGTATTGAACCGCACCATCTGCTTATTGGCGTAAATCCGGGAGCTGCCTTTGGCTCTGCAAAATGTTGGCCGGCTGAGCGCTTTAAAGAGCTTACGGCACGACTTTTATTGCACCCAGATGTACGGGTAGTCTATTTTGGGGACGGGGTTTCAAAGCCACTCGTTGATGATATCACGCGACCTTTTGATGATAGGGTGGTAAATATGGCAGCAAAAACTACACTTCGATCTTTTACCACACTCCTTTCACTTTGTAATTGTCTTGTGACTAATGATAGTGGTCCTATGCATGTGGCAGCGGCGCTTTCTACGCCCCTTGTCGCTATTTTTGGTTCAACCAACGAAATAAAAACGGGCCCTTATGGTGGTGGAACAGTACTTCACAAGCATACCCTTTGCAGTCCCTGTTATTTGCGAACATGTCCCATAGATTTTCGCTGCATGACGAGTATTAGTGTAGATGATGTATTTTCAGCCATTTTTACAACGGTGAGAGATGACTCAAGACTCTTTCGATAACTATGAGCCCTTAAAAACTTACTTTGTCCCAGATGCCTCATTCAGCCAGCAGGGCCAAAAAGTGGTTGGACAAGGCAAGGTTGGTGTTATTGTGCTGGCCGGTGGCCATGGCTCTCGCCTTGGCTTTGATGCGCCTAAAGGCTGCTTTGTGATAAACGGTAAAAGTCTTTATCAGCGACTAGCCCAAAAGGTAGCTTTGGCATCAACGCTTTATGCTAAAAGTTTGCATCTTGCCATTATGACCTCTGATGCTACCCATGAAAAGACTATAGAGCACTTTGATGAGTCAAATTACTTTGGCTTAAAAAAAGAGCAGGTGCTGTTTTTTCAGCAGCAAAACCTGCCTCTTCAAGATGAAAGTGGAAATGTCGTGTCTCTTGAAGCTCCTGATGGCAATGGAGCGCTCTTTTGGCATTTTGCAAAAAGCGGCCATCTTGCCGCATGGCAAGAGGCGGGCATTGAGCATGTTATCGTGTTTCCTGTAGATAATGTACTTGCTGATCCCTTTGAGCCAAATCTCATTGGGTTACACGATTTACATGAAAATGATGTCACTGTAGTCGGCGTCAAACGTGAAACTGCTCAGGAGCAGGTGGGCGTTCTTGTTAACATCGGAGCAAAACTTGCTGTGGTAGAGTATTCTGAAATGGCGGATTCAGAAAGGTTGGCATGTGATGTTTTGGGCTCTCTTAAATACCCCTTGGCTAACATTTCCTACTTTGCATTTAGTCTTGAATTTATAAGAAAAGTGCTAACGTTTACACCCAGTGATTTGCCGCTACATAAGGCAAAGAAAAAGGTGCGTACAGGGGATAAAGAAGCCTATTATTACAAATCAGAGTATTTCATTTTTGATTTGTTGGACTTTAGTGATAAAGCAGAGGTTCTTCTTTTGTCTCGCGATGCATTTTTTGCCCCCCTAAAAAACAAAACAGGCCCTCAAAGCATAGCCACGGTGGAAGCGGCGCTTAGACTTCACGAAAAATGATTTTTAGGTATCAAGGTTCACACTTTTCTATGTCGAGTGAAAAGCCGTTGGTGAAGAGTAGGATAAAGGTAATTGGAAAGAAGAAGAGTGTCCAAAACCCAAGCCAAAATCGTGATCCATTGTAGGTTATGCTATAGGTGGACTCTTTCAGTGCAAAGCTGGCTCCTGTGAGCAAAAGCACAAGAGCTATCGGGAAAAATATAATAGCCCAGAAAATAAGCCAAAAATAGGAGTAGTGATAGGTAAATTGTACGTTTATCTTTGTCATGATGCACCTTATTATTGTGCTGTTGTGGCGGCTCTTATAAGAATTTTACCCTATTCAAGCTGTTTTTTTCTATAAATAGGGATAATCTCCTTCTTAATGATTGATAATTAATTATTTAAAATGAGACATGATGAGGGTGAAGGAAAAAATAGGGCGCATCATGTCTGTGGAAAATAAAATGCCAGCTCGTCAGCCTATCGATCTAAGTAAGTCTGCTGAGTCAAAGCCCCAGGATAAACTTACGCCTACGGCTGATGGAAGTGTTGAAGCTGGCGCACGCACTGTTCTTTCTAAAGTTCCTTCAAATGAAGTGCTGCGAATGACACAGCAGGTAGAGGGAGCTAAGGCGCCTCGTGTCACTTATGCTGCAGCAAAAGCTGGAATAGGGGGGCAAAAACCAGAAAGTCAATTTGTAGCACTCTCTGGTAAAGAGCCTCCTCCAACCTTAAAAGAAATTAAGCAGGCAACAGCAAGTGGAGCTTTATCAGCTCCAGAAGCAAAGGCACTTACATACTATGTAAAAGAAGTTGCTGGTAAGTATCGGCCAAAAGAGGATGGGTTGTCGCCACAGACGCTCTGTAAAGTTCTCAAACAGGCCTTTTCAAATGAGGCACTTATGCTGCGAGGTGCTCATCTAAAATTAGGAAAGGAAAATGTAATTATATCCAAAAATGATAGTAAATTTGAGATTCTAGAAAAATTAGCCATTCTTGGTAAGGGAACTTTTGGTGTTGCAAGTAAAGTCAGGCATCTTTTTTCAGGGAAAGTGCATATTTTAAAGCTGCCGAGAAATGATTTATCGAAAGATGAGAGTGTAAAAGCCAGAGCGGATGTTCTTAACGAAATAGAGCTTCTTCAGTTTATCCACCAAGACAAGATTCGTCCAGGGATACAGGCGCCAGCTCATGTGGTGTCCAAAATCAGTGGGACACAAACAGAGAAAGTAGGAATGCTAGGAAAGGAATATGACGGCTCAGGTGTGGCTATAGTAACGTCAAAAAATAGCGAAGGAAACTGGGATCGACGTGGGCTACCTAATTTACTATTGGCCTATGGTGCCTACCAATTATTACAGGGGCTTGAAGGTCTTCATGATATTGGTATCGTCCATGGAGATATAAAGCCGGATAACTGCCTTGTTGATTATGAAAACTGGGAAGATGATGGCACAACATGGGTGCTTGCTGATTTAGGAGGCGCAGAGCGCATTGACGCGATTGATATGCAAAAAGCAAAAGATGCTCCAATTGGAGTTGTTACGGCTCCCTATGTTTCTAGAACCGATGAAGCTCTTGCTGAAAAGTCTGCTGCATCAGCAGATAAACAGCAGTATATCGAAAGTAAAATGAAGCGAGATGTTTTTGCACTTGGTCAAACGATCTGTGAGATGCTTTCTTTGACAAGGCCTTATGCGCTCGATGATGAAATGCGACCACGTACTTCAGAGGGTTTTACTCTAGAGTTCGAAAAAATATTCTCCGATCTTTTTACAGAAGAAGATGAGGAACATCCGGCTGTTTTACTTGATGTATTGAAAGGGATGTGCGATCCCAATCCTGAAACACGCCTTACCGCAGCTGAGGCTAGAAAAGCCTTTGCAGACTGGTACAGGCAGGTAAATGCCGATTTTGCCACCGAATTCAATATCGTTTAATGCTATAAAGCTTCTAGCTCGGGTGAAAATGCTCGAAAGGTTCCAATCTCACTGCGTCGGTAAAGATTTGTTGGCAGGTAGTCGGTACCTGTCCAATTAAAAGAAGGTAATTCTCTTCTTTTGGTGCTAAGGTCTATGATACGCAAAATTCCATCAGATGTAGCTCTGTCGACTACCTCTATGGCTAATTTTTTTACTTCGAGAAGCTCTGTTACATAGAGCACATCACCTGCTGAGGTGTCTATAAAAGCGATAGTCTCTTCTTGGATGGGAATGTCTTGTGAAACTGCTGTCCATAGGCTGTAAAAGACATTTGTTCCAGGTTTTCTTCCTGTAAAAAATTTGGCGTGACTCTCAACTAAACAGCTTTCGTCAATGGCAAAGGTGTGGGTGCCATATCCGTGATCTCCCTCGTTATTGCACGACACATAGGTGCCAGGGCCTGCTGCACCGCTTGTAGACTGGCGGATCGTTTGGGTGGCGATAATATTTTCAAGACCAGCTCTTGTAGCGTGGTAAAAATCAGGTAGCGGCACGTTGATGCCTTGTTGTAGTTTCTTGAGAGTTTTTGTAAAATAGTCGGAAACCTTTTGGTCGATACCCTGCGACCCTCGAATGAGTTTTACTGCAGCCTCTATGCGTTCTTGCTTTTCAGCTATAGTTACTGCGGTTCTTAAATAATTTTTTCCTGAATAGTGGCAGCATCCTGGTACTGGAGCGACATGGAGTTGCGGCAAATAATCTTTGAGCTTCGATACAAGCTTTTTTGCAATGGTTACAAGGCGTCTATCTTCTTGTGTGCTAAGGTTGTGGTTGGCAATTTCGTGAGTAAGTGTCGAAATTGTTCTCTCTACAATTTCTTGTTTCTCTTGTACGTTAGTATCGATGCTGCGAGCAGGTGGAGCTATAGTGTTTGTGTATGATAGTCCAGAAGTTTCTAAAACAGCCTTCATTATATCAAGCTGTTCTTTTGTTAGATCGTAGAGCACGATAAAACTTTCGTCGCTTCTGGAAAAGGCATTCATACTCCAGTTTGCCGAGCCATTTAATAAAGTTTTGTTGTCGATAAGCATAAATTTTTGATGGAGGTTGTGTCCTGTTTTTACGTTGATGCCGCTTTGCAGAAGAAGTTTAATGGCATCCTCCTTAAGACTTGATGTAACAACTTCAATGTGTATGCCTCTTTGATGAGCTCTAATAAGTGCATGGCTTGCATCTTTATAGGTCAAAACGTCTATTGAAATTTTAATCTGTTCTTTAGCGGTATCTATTAGGTTGCATAGTTTTTCTTTTGCACACTTATTTAACAGGGTTTCAGCTTCGCGAGTAGCTTGTGGTTGATTGTGAGGGAGTAGGTAAAGTTCTAGTAGCTGGTTGTTAAAATAGTAGCAGAGAGGGGCTGTTATAGATCGTGGGGTATGAAATTCTATGTGTTCGGCTTCTTGGTGTAGGGCTTCTGCTATTTCTTCACTATAGCACGCAATCGCTAGGTTTTTTGATCCTGTAAGGCCACTTGGGGTAAAGTTTGCTGATCCATGCCATATGTATGATCTATCTACTACCAAAATTTTATGATGTACGTGGCCTTCACCTGTAGTTCTTGTTGCTATTGTTATAGAGGGATGAAGCGCTGTTTTAAGTCCGGCTAAATGGTCACGATCTATGACGAGGTGAACCTTGATGCCTAGCGCTGCCTTGTTGTTGATAATTTTTATAATTTCTTGGTCGGTAAAGCTAAAGGATATAAATAGAATTGAGGAGTGCGCTTTATCTAATAAATTGTAAATAGAATCCTTTAATTTGTTGTCGCTGGTATCGTGGTTGCTTACAATGATGGGGCCATATTCAATCTCGTGAATTGAAGGATGGTTTTCTGAGTGAAGTGTAGTTGCTGAGAGTGTAGTTGCTATATTGTTAGAAAATGCAACTATAAGGAAAAGTAAGAATAACGTTTGTTTCATCTTGTGGCCTTTTCCTATTAAAGCTTACATGATGTTAAAATTATTGACTAGTAAAATATGTCTTGTAAAAACAGTGTGAACTTGTTATATTTGTGGTTTGAATTTAGGCGGGTTTTTTTGTCGTAATTAGGGGTCGTATGCAGCGCAGTAGTAAAATGGGATATTATGTCTTAACCCTCGCACAATTGGGTATAAGCGTAAATATTGTAGTAAGTAAGTTTTTGTTAGAAGTAATGCCCATGTTTATGTTACTAGCATGCAGGTTTTGCATTAGCACTATTATTTTAGGGTCGATAGTAAAATTTACGAAAACATCATTCGCGGAGCCTGAACATCCAGATGGCAAGCTCACAAAAAAAGACTGGATGTTTGCGGCATTACAAGGGATTTTCGCGGCCTTTTTGTTTAATTTGTTTTTTATGTGGGGGTTGCAGCACACCACAGCTATGGCATCTGGCATCATAAGCAGCGCACTTCCTGCAATAATTACCTGTTGTGCTGTTTGGTTCCTTAAGGAAAAGTTGAATATGGCTAAAAGTCTGGGGCTTGTGCTTGCTGTGGTTGGCATAGTAATAATTAACATAGACCACGTTGAGGCAGAAGGTAGCTCTGTACATACCTATTTGGGGGACTTTCTAGTTCTTGTAGCACTATTTCCTGAGGCTCTTTATTCAATAGTTAGTCGTAAGTTAGCAGGGCGTATGACACCACTTGCTGCAGCATTTATTGCAAATGGTGTAGGGTTTGTGTCGCTGTTGTCTTGTGCATTTTTTGCAGGGCCGATAGACTTTAGCTATTGTGATGGAGTGGACCTTTGCTTACTTGTTGTAAGCGCTCTTTGTAGTTTAGTATTTTTTTGGGGCTGGGGATGGGGGCTTTCGTGTGTTCCTGCAACCACTGCAGCTGTTTTTGGCGGTGTGATGCCGGTAGCAATTAGTATTTTAGCTATTTTCTTTTTAGGCGAAAGTCTACATTGGTATGATACCTTGGGTATTGTTTTTGTTTTGCTTTCTATTGTTGTTGGAACGGGATGGAGACCAAGGTTTTTACAAAAAACCGACCTGACAGAGGTCTAGAGTAAGGATCCTTGCCATGACAGTAAGTTTATATCTCACAACAGAACTTCATTTAGAAAACTCCTATTTTCTTAACAATGCAGCGAATGCTGCATTGACTCCTGTTCGCTATTTTTTTGCTGGTAAATCCGTGAGAATAGTAGATGGCGCATGCCAACAGGGTAATGGTCCTGAGCTTGAGCGATCATGGCATAAAACTGCTTTGATGATTGCCACGTTTATTCCGGGAGTCATCCTTGGTTTGGCAGCGCGCTGTTTTAGCTTTGCTATTGAACAAGTAAGAGAAGGCTTTGCTCTCATAAAAAATGATGTACAGCTAGTGATTCCACAGCCGGAACAAGCGATTGATATTGGGCTTCTGCCAATTGAATCGGTAATCAGTGAAGAAATTGCCTTTTTTAAGCAACTTCTTGAAGTTCCTGATGATCAGCTACATGCGTGGCTTGAAAAGAAAAAGTCTGACAAAAATTATTTAGATGCTTTTTATGGGGCTTCTGTGCTCGCTGAGTCAAAGATTGCGTTTGAAGATATTGGGGAAGATGAACTTGGAGAATTGATCGAACTTTTTCAGCAGGCAACTCTAAGGCTTGAGCGATTGGAGCTAAGTCGCACGCAAAAATCTAGTACGCAAGACTCTAGTACACAATCGTCTAAAACAAAGATTCCACGACTGCCTAAAGAGATACCATCCCAACTCCTTAATCAGCTACGTAGAATAAAAGGGGTCTTATCGGATGCAGAATTTGATCAGTTTTGTAGTAAACTTAAGCATGATCCCGCGCATGTACGAGCGACATTACATGAATCAGAGCAAGTCGTACGCATACGAAAAGTAACAGACCTGGCGATCTATTTTTTCTTGGAGCTTCGAGACGTTCCTGATCGTAAAGTTGCCACTTGGTTGAAGACGCAAAGAGCTTCCAAAAAGTATATCCACCCATTTTTTTTCAGTGCAGACGTGCTAGCAAATCAACAGAAGTATGAAAAAATCATTGGCAGGCAGTCTTTTGCAGATATCGACTACAACTACAAGGAAGCTTGCGCCAGAGTCACAAAGCTTGGCCTAGCAGCCTGCATAGCCGACAAGCCATAAGGAGGCCGTGAAAAATCTCAGCAAACTCACCAAAATCCTTTATTTTTCACAGCCTCCAGTGAGTAGAAATAAATAAAAGGTCCAGTCACTCTCAACCACTGTTAGATCTTATAGTTTTGGGTAACTAGAGAGAGGAAAAATCACCTCATAGATTTGATAGCTAAATTTTTCCCATCCTGCTTATCCTGTCGCTTGCGATCCTGCGTATCTTGTTTGTATTAAAAAAATATAGGGTATACAGGGTCGCAAGCGGCATGATAAGCAGGATGGGAGAGGATATAAGAAATCGTTGTGAAACTGTTAGTCGCGTAGTGTTTGGCGGTTCATGCCTGATATTCCTGGATTCATCTACGCAGTAAAGCTGTAGAGGAAGGAGTTGCCAAAGCTGCGCTTGTCTTTGAGCTGCAGCCGTTTTAGGGGGATTTGCTCGACATCAAAATGTTTGCTCTCTTCCATGTAGAGGCTTGCATTGGCAGCTAAAAGTGGGGATGCGTCTAGATAGAGTAGTACAGATTCTGAAAAAGGGGCATGTTCTTTTTTTTGGCTATATGGCGGATCAAAATAACAAAGAGTGTAGGTTTTTTGTTGTTTTTCCAGCTTTTTAAGGGCTGTAAGTGCATCACCAACAACAACAGTAGTTGCTCTTTGGAGCTGCAAGCTTTCAATGTTTTTGTGGATGGCTTCAATAGCAAAATGGCTTTGGTCAATAAAGGTGGCGTGTTGAGCTCCTCTACTTAGAGCTTCAATTCCCATGCTGCCACTGCCTGCGCAGATATCTAAAAAACGGCAATCCTCTACCTCATGCTGGCAGATGTTAAAGACTGCTTGGCGCATTTGAGAGGTAGTGGGACGGGTTGCATCGCCTTTCGGTAATACCAGGCGCCTTCTGCTATAAAGTCCTGAAATGATTTGAATCATGGCATCCGTACATTGCTATGAGCTCTTTGGCTTGTGTTGGATCTAGCGTAAGAAGCTGTTCGTATATTCTGAGTCCTTTACCATGTAGGCCGCGCTTGAAGTAGAGTGTCCCCAAACTAAAGAGGGCATCAGGATCATCCATGTTATCGCGTAAAACCGCTTCGTATTCAACGATTGCATGTTCTAGCATGTTTAGGCATAAGTAGCACTGCGCGAGCATTGTAGATGTCCACAAGTCATTAGGGGCATATTCTTTAACAATCAATAGCTCTTCAATGGCAAGCTTTGCAAATGTCTGAAAATTTTCCCAAAAGAGCTGCCCACTTTTTGGGGAGAGACTCGTGCTATCCAGTGGTGCCTGAAAGTGATCAGAGAGTTCCATGTAGGCAGAAGCAAGTTCTCTGTGGGCAACGCAATCTGTTGGACGATGGATAATTTGGGCTACTCTTGTATCTATACTGGCCCTTAAGAAGAGTTCCCTGAAAAGATGTACATCTCGCCAGTGATAAGTTAAGATGAGCTTTTCTAAAGAGGGCTTTAAGAAGTTAAGAAATTTCGGTAGAAAGCAGTAGTCAATCTTACTTTGCTCTAGCTCTAGTGCAAAAGCGCCTGCTGGATCACTAAGGGCTGTTGGGTCATTTTTTGCAATGGCGCTATATTGATGTAAGTATTCATCCCGAAGCTGGAGAAGCTCGGCGGGTTTTTGCTCTTGAAAATAGAGCCTGAGTACAAAATAGAGGACAGCTGCAAAAAAGAAACAGGCAATGAAGATTCCCATAAGGAAGGAATCAGATAAAAAGGAAAAGAAAAAGCCAAGGCTGATAAGAGAGATGCAGCCAAGACTAAAAAATAGGAAATGAAAAATAAGCTCGCGCTTTACAATACCTTGAAAACAGGCAAGGGCGCTTTTGGTTAAGCGCTGATACGCCGGGTTGTTGCTAGTAGCGTCAAGTTGTGATTCAGTGGAAGTAGTGGGGATTTTTGCTTTTTTATTTTTTTTAGTTAGTCGTGCAGTTGCGGCAGTCATGAGGCTTGCTGTTGTAGAACTGGTCGTTTACTAAGTTCTTCTTGGTAGAAGAGGTAGAGGCCCGAAAAGACGATAAAGAATGATATGTAAAAACTTAATGTAGGCACCTCAGAGTGGAATATCCAGCCAAAAAGGGCAGAAAATAGAGGGGTTGTAAGCCCAGCAAACGACATAAAGGTGGCGGAGAAACGCTTTAAGAGGTAGCCGTAAAGGTTGTAGGCAATACAATTCGATACGATTATCAAGAAAATAGTACACTCTAGTAAGGGGAGAATGGGTCCATGTATCGGTGTGGGATTCCAGTTGTCGGTGAAAAAGGAGTGAGTAAGCCCAAGAGCGCCTCCAATAAGCATAGAAAGGCCATTTGCGCCCATAGGAGAGTATCCCTCTTCGCTAATAAGCTGTTTAAGCAATATCCATCCATAAACAGAGGCTACAGCTGCACCTATTACGGCAAGCTCTGCCCATGAAAAGATCCAAAGGTCACCAGCAAGCTCTTCTTGCGATGTTTTGCTGAGAAGAATAGGAATGAACCCTAAAAAGCCAACAATTAACCCTGTCCATTTTTTGCCAGTCATAGCCTCGGAGAAGATGAAGTAGGAGAGGAGGGCCGAGAGAAACGGTGATAGACTGTATATGAAACATGTTTTAAAGGACGTTAGGTACTGTAGACCCCAAAATTCAAAGACGTTTGCAAGGTAAATGTTAAACAGCGCAAGGCCAAATATTTTTTTGAATGTGCCAGGTTTAATGCGAATCGATTCTTTTTTGAAAAAGGCGGCAAAACCTAACATAAAGCCAGCTGCAAGCATCATGCGTGCGCCAACTAAAAATAGCGGTGGAGCATACTCTAGCGCTTGTTTAGAAGCGGTAAATACACTCGCAAATAGGGCATATAATAGTACTACGTAAAACATAACGTGAAATTATACTCATTTATTGTTTTTTTTGCCAGAATTTTTGAATATTTCAGAGGTGTTGCTCTATAAATCACCACTGAGCCACTGAGCTCACTGAGATGTTTGAGAAAAATGAGAAGGCTTATACTAGTGAAAGACAACATGTTAAAGCACTTAGTAAATACAATGCTTTAAATAGTATAACAAGTTTAGCAACGCCGTAAAGCGAGCTGATTGTCAACTAATCCTTCTTGCTACCTCAAACCCTCTCAGTGAGCTCAGTGCCTCGGTGTTTAATTATGCAACAATGCCGAGCCTAACAGGGGCTTTACCATTTCTTTACACAAAATAGGTATAAGGGACAGAATCTAACGAAATAAGGGTGCTTCCTATGCAAAAGCCAAAGCTTGTGCTAATTGAAGATGAAGAAGATATAGCAGCACTAATAAAGCTGCAGGCAGACATTTCTGGCTACAAGGTTGCTACGGCAGTTGATGGACTAAACGGTTTTGACTGCATACAACGAGAAAAACCGGACATCGTGATACTTGATATAATGCTGCCAGGACAAAATGGACTTGATGTATGTCGTCGCATTAAGGCACACAATGACTTAAAGCATATTCCAATCATTATGATTTCGGCAAAGAGTGAAGAAACTGACATTGTTTTAGGGCTAGAGCTGGGGGCTGATGACTATGTAACAAAACCATTTTCGCCTCGGGTGCTATTTTCCCGAATAAAAGCGGTCTTGCGACGAAATCTCGAAGAGGAGAAAGCGCCTCAGGTGGCCTCTTTTGGTGATTTTTACATAGAATTTGATCGATATATAGTAAAAAAAGGCGATCGGCATATAGCACTTACGCTTTCGGAATTTGGAATACTTAAAAGACTTGTACGTGCACCTGGAAAGGTTTTAACTAGAAATCAGCTATTGGATGACCTTCACGGCGACGATGCTTTTGTTGTGGACCGTAACATAGATGTGCACATTGCGGCTCTCAGAAAAAAACTGGGTCCACGTTTTGATTTCATCGAAACAGTGCGTGGGGTAGGCTACCGTTTTAAATCTGATGACTAGCAGGGCATATACATTAGGCTAAGAAAGTAAAAGGTGTAGCAATTGCCTAGTTATAACAGATTTAAACATGATACGCAGGATCCGCTATCGCGGGCAGAATAGGCAAGATAATAAATCAGACATAACTTTCCCTTATCATTGTAATGAATTTTTCAGAGAATTTTATTTTCGGGATTTGATTTTTTCAATTCTTGTTTTGTCGAGGGAGGCAGCCATGGTTTTGTGCTTTGATACCACAACTTTGCCCTTAGGCATGCGTGGTAGGCGCGAGACATATTTTTGCTCTGATACCAGAACATCAAAGCTTCCTTGGCTTTGCCTTGCTTTGCTAAAGTAAAGGGCTATCTGAAGAGCGTCATGCAGAGTTTCGGGGTCAATATCTTGTCCCTTTTTTTTGCGTACCACCACATGTGCGCCGCTCATAGCGTGAGCGTGGAGCCAAAGATCATTTCCGTGAGCAACCTGAAAGGTCAGTAGGTCATTAGATGCCGCATTTTTTCCGGCTAGAATTTCAATGCCAGATTCTGAATGAAATAGATGGTATGGAAGCGCTTTTGCGACTATTTTTTTCGGCGTTTCTTGAAGGAGGTTGTGTATTTTATTTAGCGATTTTAGTTCTTCCAAGGTCGTGATTTCCTGGGCCTTTACTAGAGCTTCTTGCCATCGAGAAACTTCGCCATCAAATTTCTTTAAAAGAGCTTCGAGAGGGGATATCGCTTTTTTAAGTTTTTGACTTTTGACAAACATCTCTTGGAGCATTTCTTGAGGCGTTGCCATGGGATCTAAGGGAATGCTTACTTCCGCATTCTCTTTTTTCCAGTCATTAACTGTAATTGTATCCATCCCTTTTTTTAAAAGAGGGAAGTGTGCTTTAACGAGTTCTGCTAAGTGTTGTACTTCCTCAAAATCGCGACTTCGATCGTACTGTTCTTGAGCATTTTTAATGGCTTTTGAAATGGATAACAACTTTTTTTGTATTGCCTTTAGGGTCTTTTTTTTCTCATCTTCAAATTCTGTAGCTTCAGGCAGTGGTGTTGTCATAAAAGATTTTCACTTTTTGAAAGAAGGATAAATGATTGTTTCGAAGTTGATTCAAGCTGTCTTATGCTTTCAAGTTCGGGGCCAAAATATGTCCAAGCAAGTCCTAGGGCAATGTCCTGAGTGCCGCGTCTAAGTCTTGATACTGATAGCGAAAAGCGCTCTGCATGAACTTTTAGATTTACCTCAAGAGCCAGCATGATGCTGAAAGGCCAGATGCTTGTTTCTGGTTTTGAAATAATTAATGAACAGCCTGAGGTGTTATCACGTGAAAAGATGGCAGTTTTTTCAATTCTATCAAGACTAAGGTGAAGTTTTTTGATCAGAAACGAGATGAAAACTTCACCTGGGATTTCTTGAATGAGCTTAAGAGCTTCTATATCATTGCCTACGCTTAGTTGATTAGAGAGTCGCTCGCTAAAATGGTTTTGTTTTGCATCCCAGTAGGTGCAGTTTTGAAAATAGCTCTCTTTTGCATTAAAAAATTTCATGCGTGCAGAAGCTACATCTGGTGGAATACTAAAAAGTTCAGATGTGGAAAACCAATGAAAAATAAGGCTAACAGATAGACCAAAGAATAAAAGTAGGGTTTTCCATTTGACGTTAGGGAGGCGAATTAAAAAAAGAGGAGATGAAGATTCCTCATCTGTAAGAGCCTCTTGCATGAGATGTAAAGGATCTTGCACCTTCTCATCTGCATCAGCAAAAGAAACGTCAGCGTCTGCGCCTGCTAGTAAGACTTTTTTTTCTCTTTCAGTAACCATTTATCTTACGCAAATAATTGGAATACTACAGGATTACGGCAAAAATACAAGTAAAAAAGAATAAAAATAGGCTTTTTTAGCTAAATTTTTACCTGAGAGTCGATGTGATCGAGCAAAAGAAAAGAGTGGTACTAGAAGTACTTTAACAGTTGCTGGACTTTATCGGTGGCTTCCCAAGTGAATGTTGGATCATTGCGACCAAAATGCCCTCCCCAGGATGTTTTTTTATAGATGGGGCGCTGAAGCTGCAGTGTAGTTATGATTCCCTCTATAGAGAGATCAAATATCTGGGCAATGGCTTTTTCGAGCTCTTTTGAAGCTATTGGTGAGGTTCCAAATGTATTAATGGTAAGGGCAAGAGGGCTTTGTTGCCCAATCGCATAATGTATTGTTACCTCAGCACGACGCGCCAGTTTTGCTTCGATAATGTTTTTTGCTATGTAGCGTGCAAAGTAGGAAACTGAACGATCAGGTTTTGTTGGGTCTTTACCAGAAAAAGCCCCGCCACCGTGATGTGCAGATGTTCCGTAGGTGTCAACCATTAGCTTTCTTCCAGTAAGGCCAGTATCGGCACTTGGTCCGCCTTTGGTAAATTTCCCGCCTGGGTTGATGAGGAATTCAGTTTTTTCGTTGAGAAATTTTGAAGGGATAGTCTCAAAGATTATATCGGCAACAGTTTTTCGAACATCTTGCAGTGCAAGTTCTTCTTCGTGCTGGACTGAAAGTGTAACGAAAGGAACAAAAAGAGGGCAGATGCCATTATAGGATACACCTACAAGGACTTTGCCATCTGGTCCTAAAGTAGGGCGATGAGTGTGTATGGCATGCATGAGCTTATGAGCTAATACTGTGGGCAAGGGCATGCGCTCATCTGTTTCATCGGTGGCATAGCCAACCATAATGCCTGCGTCGCCGGATTGTATGGTTTTATCTTTTAAAACTGCATCAGCGATGTCTGTTGACTGCTGTGATATTTGAAGCACAGTTTTACAAGTTTGTACATCAAATCCCTTTTGCTTTGATGTGTAGCCAATATCTACTAAGACATTTTTAGCTACTTGTTCTAGATCAACAGTTGCGTGGCTTGTAATTTCTCCAGCTAAGAAGAGCGTTTCATGGCTAAGAACGCACGTGATGTCAACACGAGCTTCAGAATCTTGTGTTAGATAGGCATCGAGTATAGCATCGGAAACTTGGTCTGCGGCTTTGTCTGGATGGCCTATGGCAACAGATTCTGCACTAACAAGTGATGTCATGAGAATGAAACTCTTTGAACATTGGCAAGGGAAATGCCTAAAAATGCTTCACCTATAGATTTAAAGCGCTCAGGGTCATCTGATACAAAAAATCGAGGGTCGCATCTTGGGCTTTCTTTTAGCTTAAGTCGTGCCAGATTGTCAGTAAAAGTTTTGGCAGGGTTGACAAGTTGCACGTGATCGCCCATTTCTTGTTGGATTGTTACTGCTAAAAGGGGGTAATGGGTGCATCCCAAAAGGAGAGTATCGATGTTTTTTCCTTTAAGTGGCGCCAAAGTTTCTTTTACAACGAGGCGTAAAATTTCAGGGCTTGTTATTTGCTCTTCAATCAAGGAAACAAATAGCGGGCAGGCACAGGCTGTAATCGTAGCATCAGGCATGCGTGCTAAAAGTTCTCTTTGGTACATGCCGGAGGCTATGGTAGCTCGCGTGCCAATCACGCCAATGTGCTTATTTGTTGTGGATGCTATCACCTTTTCTACGGCAGGTTCAATTACTCCTAAAACAGGGATGCTAAGTGTTGCCTGAAGTGTGCTTAAAGCAAGAGAGGTGGCGGTATGACAGGCTACAGCTATTAGCTCAACGCCTTGATCAAGAAGAAAGGTGCTATTTTCGATTGAATAGCGAATGATAGTTTCTTGGCTTTTACCCCCGTAGGGAAAACGGGCTGTGTCGCCAAAGTAGACGTAGGACTTATCAGGCATTGAGGCTATAAGTTCTTTTAAAACAGTAAGCCCTCCGACACCTGAATCAAACAACCCTATTTTTGTCATAGTAACCTCGATCAAAACCCTTAGGGGATCTGTAGTTTTTGTCCGGGATAGATAATGTCTTTTGAGAGATTATTTTCTTTTTTGATTGCATCAATGGTAGTACCATGCGCTTTTGCAATTTTATCAAGCGTGTCGCCTGATTTTACGTGGTACATACCGTTAGAATCTATAATGCTGTCGCTGGCTTTTGTCTGCAAAGCTGTGGCAATGTGTCGTAGAGCAGTTTCCAGCTCTTTAATTTGACGAGCCTGTAAAGAAGTAATCTCTTGTTGCTCGGCAAGGGTTTTTTGGATTTCTTTAAAGCTGCTTGATGTTTCGTTTGCGTGCTTTTTGAACTGCTTTAAATCCGAGACTAGCTTGTCGATGTTTTTTTCCATGCCCTTTAGTTTTGTACTTACTTCCGCACCAGTAGATTTTTGCGATTCCTTGGCGGCTTTAATAAGTGAAGAGACCTCATTATGCATGGAGTCTAGGGTAGATTCTTGAT
Organism: Chlamydiales bacterium; assembly: GCA_041737255.1. Classification (GTDB taxonomy): domain Bacteria; phylum Chlamydiota; class Chlamydiia; order Chlamydiales; family FEN-1388; genus SZAS-7. Next base: position 47,238 of record JBGSSB010000092.1, read on the forward strand.
TTTGTATTTTTTGCTTGAGGTAGGCGAGTTCTTTATCCTGATTGCTGATATTGTAGCTCATGTTTTGTACAGAGCGATTAAGGCTTTGTATGGAAGTTGTAGGAGCCTCTGCGAAGAGGCTTCCTACTAAAAGAAGAGAGCTGCAAGCAACAAGGTATGTGCGCATAGCTTAGTTTTTCTCGTATACTTTGAATTGACCACGACGGTTTACTTGCCAGATTTCTTCGCCATCACCTTCAATAATTGGGCGTTCTTTTCCGTAGGATACTGTAAAGATGCGATCGTATACTACGCCTTCTTTAATCATCATATTACGTATAGCATTAGAACGGTTTGCTCCAAGTGCAAAGTTGTAGGCAGCAGGACCGCGGCTATCACAGTGGCCTTCTACAAAAACGTAGACGCGTGGGTGGTTTTTAAGCCAGTCTGAAATTTGCATGATTGTCGCGATATTCTCATCACCTTTTACAAGGCTTGAGTTGTAGCCAAAGCGTATGTGTTTAAAGAGCTCTGCAAGCTCTGGGTCTAGGGCTGGATCATCAAATGATTCAATACCAGGAATTGAAGATCCCGATTCACCCGGAGTTTCGTGAGCCTGTTGGATAAAGTCAGGGCCACCAACGCGCATGGTTTCTTCTTCAAATCCAATAAATTCAGTTGGGTGATTTTGCATAGATGCTGAATCAAAATCATCACGAGAGTTGAGCTCACGTGATTCTCCGTGATAGCCAAATGCAGTTTTTACACCGCGGGCTACGTGGCGGCCAGCAGATTGCGTGTCATTCCAGACATCATCGCTGGATCTTTGACAGCTAACAGTAAAGGATACGGCTGCTAAAAGCAGCATAGCACGAGCTAAAAGCCTATTCATACTTGCCTCAGAATGGTTGCAAATTAAAACCGTAGGTCAGTCTATCATACTTGCAATTATGGGTGTAGGGTTTTTATATAGCTAAAATCATCGAATTTTGCGGCGAATTTATTTTGAGGTTGGCTCCCATGCAGGAAAAATTTTCACTCCAGGTCCTGAAGTAATCTTCACGGCTTTTGGTTGATTAAGGTTCATAAGATAAATTTCTGTTCCATGAGAGTCTGTGGAATTAAAAAGAAGATGTAAGCTGTTTGATGCCCAAACAGGATTTTCTTTATTAGATTTTCCTTCAGTTATCTGGCGTTCTGTTTTTGTTTCAAAGTCATAGACCCAGATTTGTCTTTCGGGAGTGCCGTTACGAGAACAGTAGGCAATCTTTTTGCCGTCGGGAGACCAGCAGGGTGCTGTGTTTTCGCGGCAGCGTCTTGAAATAAGCTCGAGTTTAATATCTTTAAGCTTTGTTGTAGGAGAAGGGATATTCATGATGTATATTTTTGGAGTTCCATCTTTATTGGAAACAAACGCAATTCTTTTTCCATCGGGAGAAAAAGTTGGAGAAGCATTGGCTGCGGCTGTGGCTGTAAAAATTTGCCGTGGTTTTACTTCTTCTCCTGGCTTGCTACAGACCGGCTGTATAAAAATATCGGCTTTACCTGTTACATCAGATGCAAAAGCAAGCATTGTTCCATCTGGGCTAACGCCTGGGGTAACCTGGTTTGCGCGAAGAGGGCTAACTCTTTCGAATTTGGTATTGTTCAGAGAGCTTATGTAAATTTTTGGCTGACCTATGAGGTAGGAGACGTAGAGAAAGTTAGATGAGTTTGGGATAAACATAGGATTTGCGCATAAAGAGCCTGTGTTTGTAAGCTGCCGTACGTTGTGGCCATCGTAGTCACTTATATAGACCTCTGAGAGGTATTTTGGCTCTTGCTTAGGTCTGTCAACTTTTCTTTTTGACGTGTAGAGAATACGACTCATGGCAATGCCTGGTTTTGAAAATAAAAGCTTGTGTATTGAGTCGGTGAGCTGATGGACTTTCACTCTATCTTTGTTAAGGTCGCCTGATAAAATAATGTGGTCGATGGTATTGGCTGTTTGTCCGTTTACTGAAACTATTTTTGCAATAAGCTCATTTCCGTTGATCTTTAGTTTTGTAAGGTAAAGCACGCCGTCTGCTTTTAGTTTTGAAAAATCAATAGCCCCATCAAATTGGTTTTGATTTGCCAAAGAAGAGTAAGCACTTACTTCTTTTGGCATAAGTGCTCGTGTAGATCCGTTATTGTCTATGTCAAAGAGAAATACCTTGCGAATCTCTTCAGCGTAAATCTTCCCTAGTTTTGAGTTTGCACTGTCTACGGAACTTACAAAAATGGGGATAAGTTCAACTTCGCTTGAAAGCTGAATAAATATTTCTTCTTCATCAGCGTGCATAAAAACGGATGTGAGCAAAAAAGAAAGTAAAAAAAAGAGGCGCATAGACAACTCCAAAGTATTCTTTCAGAATAAAGTGAAGAGCAAAAAACAACAAGAAGAACCGTGTAGCTAGTAACTAAGTTCGTTGGTAAGCGTAAGCTTAAAGGTGTGTTCTTTTTCATTTGGGAAGTTTTGACCAAATGGAGGAAGGTGAGCCTTCGGGAGTGCATTTTTTATGTACTCTGAGTTTTTTGTGCTTTTAGAGGTGATGCTTTTTATGGAGGAGACTTTTCCTGATCGCAGTATGGTTAGCTGTAGCTTAACCTCTCCATATTCAGGTAGCTTTAAGCTAAGCTTAAGGCGGCTTACAAGCTCATCGTAGTAGGTTCGCTCTGCTGGGGTGCAGTTGGCTGTTTCTGTTGCATCTACCGCTACAAGAGACTCTGCTGATAGACTGGTTATAGAGGAAGGGCCTGAGGGTGCTGCTTTAGCGGCACTTGCTGCTAAAGCAGCTTTTTTCCCATCGATACGCCCAGCAGAATCTAGTGATGAAAGAGCTTGATTAAGCATCGACTGCTTTTTTGCAGCTTGAGCTTTTGCAGCGGCTTGTTTGGCCGCTGCCTGCTTTGCTGCAGCTTCGTTTGCTTTTTGTCGTGTTTTTTCTGCTTGCTTTTGCTGTTCTTGAATTTTCTCTTTTTGGCTTTTTGTTTGCTCTGTCACTTTTGGAGCTGGTTTTGTTTGAGGTTTTGATTTAACGGGCGTTGGTTTTGGCTGTGGTTTCGGGGGTGACTTGATAGCAGCTTTGACAACAGCTTTGGCAACAGGTTTAGGCGCTTGTTTGACTACTGGTTTTGGTTGTGCTTTAGGAGTGCTTTTAACTTCAGCTGGTGTAGTTTTCTCTGGAGGCGCTTCAGGTTTTACTGGTTCTTGTGTGATGGTTTTTTCTACGGCTTTTTCTGCCGGCGCAATTTTTTCTTCAATTTTTTCATTTGAGGGCGCTGTTATTGCAATGGCATTTTTTGCTGGCGGCAGAGCTTGTGGTTTTACAGACTCTTTGGCAGCAAAGCTAGTAGGTGGGCTTTTTAAAGCAACAGTGTGAACAATTAGTTTTTGTGTTGTTTTTTTTAGTGGTGTGGCAGCAGCAGTAAACGTAATGGCAAAAAGCACGAGAATGTGAACAGAGAAGACTGCAATAGCTATTTTCCAGTTGGTCTCAAGCTGTAGCTCGGGCCAACTGATTGAGTTATATGGCTTGCGAGCTGTTTCAAGGGTGATCATTACACATTCCTATGATGGAGAAAGGACAATGTCCACTTCTTTAAATTCTGCAGCCTCTAGAGCATTTTTTACCGATTGATAGGTGCCGAAGTAGGCTTCTTTGTGATGAAATAGTTGTGCTCTTGCCTCTGGCATCGCTGCTTTTGCTCGTTTAAGATAGGTCATAAGCTCCGATAGCGTTACCTCTTCGTGGTTAAACAAAATCCTGTTGTCTTGTTGTACGTGAATTTGTATTTCACTGGCATCTTCAAAGCGTACCGGAAGATGTGAGGGAATTTGCCCCCCATAGGCAAGCTCAACGCGGTCCATTTCTAGTAGTGGTGCAATTACGATGAAAGCAATTAAAATCACAAACACGACGTCTACAAGAGGTGTAATGTTAATTGTAGGCTCTTGAGGTAGCTCTAAGGTCTTTTGAGATGAATTTCTTCTACCCATAGCTATTCACCTGATTTTCTGTAATGGATTTCTAGTGTTGAAAGTACATCTGTTGCAAAGCGATCCATGTCGGCATCAAAGTCGTGAACAACGTTTTTGAGGTAATTGTACCCAATGAGTGCTGGGATGGCATCGATAAGGCCTAAGACTGTGGTGGATAGGGCAAGCGATAGCCCTCCCAATATTATCTGGTTAGAGCCGCCTCCTGTAGAGGATTTGAGTTCAGTAAATGTTACCAAGATACCATATACAGTGCCTAGGAGCCCAAGAAAAGGTGCGAGAGTAACTATGGTCGAAAGAATGTAGAGGTGTTTTTCTAAAAACTTTGTGAGTGTTGAAATTGTAGAGGTTGCATGGGTTTCTAGCAGGGCAATATCAGCGCTGCAAAGATGGGCTTCGGCCTCTTTTTTCTCTTGGGGTTCAATGTTTTTGCAGTTTTTATCAAAAATCTCTAAAGTTTTATTTTTCAATACGTCATAAATGATACCGAATGCATTTGGGTATTCGCTATTTTTTGCAAGTGGGTTAGAAACGGTAAGAGGTTCGCTTCGAGAATCAAAGAATGTTTTTCGAAACTGTATCGAATTCTTTTTTACCTGCTTTGTGAGCCATACTTTATGTATAAGAACGCTCCATGTAATGACCGATAAAGCAATAAGTAAAATAAAAATGATCTTGCCAAGAAGATCTGATTGCGTATAAGCATCGAAAAAAGGATTGCCTTGGCAAAGAAAGCAGGACATTATGGACATGGTAAGCACCTTGTTGTAGATTACTAAAAAGGTAACGTAAAAGACACGATTTGTCAATTTGAGGAAAAAAGAATGATCAAACAACTGATTTTGCTCGTAGCATTTATCACCACGTATATGAACGCACCTCTCTTAGCTGTTGAGCCTTATAGCCCAAAAGCACTTGGATTTCAGATTATTGCTGAGGCTGAGGCTGACCCTCTGACTTCTCCTTATAGCTCTACAAATCAAGAAATTGTTTCTGTGAAGATGGTTTCTGAAGATTCCGCGATTGTTCCAGGAAAATCTTTTTGGGTAGCCTTTCAGTTTACTATGGGGCCCGAGTGGCACCTTTATTGGAAAAATCCAGGCGATGCAGGACAAGGTCCTATGATCGAATGGTCCTTACCCGCAGGTTTTCAAGTAGCAGATGTTTTTTGGCCAGCTCCCGAGCGTATTCAGATTGACCAGTCAGTGATTTACGGATATTCCAACAAACTTGTATTGCTTGCTCAAATTACAACCCCGCAAGATCTTAAAACTGGATCTAGTGTAGATGTGAAGGCTAAAGTTGATTGGTTTGGTTGCAGCAGTGTCTGTGTGCCAGGCGAGGCGTCGTTTGATATGAAGCTGCAGGTAGCAGATGCTAAACAAGAGGTAAGCAAGCCTGTCGCATCATTATTCAAGAGAGCAAGAAGTGCCCTACCTTTAGACGCATCAAATACCCAAGCGGCCATAAAAGGTGATACGTTAGAAATTCGCGTCCATCAGGATATGCCTTTTAGCTCAGTTAAAAATGCCTATTTTTTTGTAGAACAACAAGATGTGCTGGATCCTCGGATTGCACCGGCATGGGAATTGTCAGATGATAATAGCACACTTATTGTTCGAGTAGTCAGTGATAAGCTTTCGCAGTCTGATGTGCAGTTTCCGTTGCGAGGTGTTCTTGTTGTAGAAGAGCAGAGCTCACTTGGTAAGTTAAGTGCAGCGTGGAATATTCAGGTTTCAGAGGCTTCTGCTACAGCTGGCGGGGCAACTGTTGGTGAAGATAGTAAGAGCTCTTCAAATGATGCCATGATGATAGAGCAGCAAAAAGCTACAGGCGTTGAGGCGCATCTTGAGGCACTAGAGAATACAATCTGGTACAGAAATTTGCTTACTCAATTTTCTCTTTTTATTAAGTCCGAACTAGCAAAGATTATTTTATGGGCCTTTTTAGGGGGGCTCCTGCTAAATATTATGCCATGTGTGTTGCCTGTAGTTAGCTTTAAGTTACTGCACTTTGTCCAACTACGGGGCCATAGTCGCATGACGGCTGTCAAACATGGGCTACTTTATACATTTGGTGTTTTACTTTCGTTTTGGGCTCTTTCTGCAACGATATATGCTCTGCAATCAGTGGGTCATATTGTGGGTTGGGGTTTCCAGCTTCAAGAGCCAATGTTTGTGACTTTTCTTATTATTGTGCTGTTTATTCTCTCGCTTAGTTTGTTTGGAGTGTTTGAATTTGGAGTTTCTGTTTCTTCGACTACAGGTGCGTGGGATCAGTCCTTTTCAAAGCGTATTGCCACAACAGTAGATGAGCCTTCTTATACATCATCCTTTGCAAGCGGAATTTTGGCAGCTTTTGTTGCGGCGCCATGTACAGGGCCTCTTTTAGGCTCTGCAATTGGGTTTGCAGCAACGCTTAATCCTACAAGCTCGTTTGCCATCTTTTCTGCGTTAGGTCTCGGAATGGCTTCTCCATTTTTACTTATTTCTCTCTTCCCTGGACTAATAAAAATTTTACCAAAGCCAGGTCGCTGGATGGTTACTTTTAAGCAGCTTATGGGCTTCCTTATGTTGGCTACCGTTCTTTGGCTAGTATGGGTACTTGATGCCCAAACAATGGGGCTTTCAAATATTTTGTTATTGTTAAGTCTTTTTATTATTGGATTTGGAACATGGATATATGGCAACTGGGGAGGGTATGATCGAGAAAAATCAACTCGAATCATAGCGACCCTTGCAGCGCTAGCTGTTATAGCTGGTGGGTCATGGTTTTTTATTGCAAATGTAAAAAATGCCCGTGCAACGGCCGAAGACTTTGCTTCTAAGACAGAAAGTCCCGTATCGCAGGTTGTTGGTAAGGAGTGGGAGACATTTTCGCTTCCAAGCCTGCAACGTTATGTACAAAAGGGAGTGCCTGTTTTCGTTGACGTTACTGCCAAGTGGTGTCTTACCTGCCAGACAAATCATATCGTCCTAGAGTCTGACAAAGTTAAAGATGCCTTTGTGAAGTATGGCGTAGTAAAGATGAAAGCCGACTGGACAATGAATGATGAAAATATTACACGCTATATCCGTAGTCTAGGAAGAAATGGTGTGCCGGTATATGTTGTTTACAGTACTGATCCTGCGGTTACTCCTGTTGTTTTGCCAGAGGTTATCACACCAGAAATGGTGATAGAGGCAATCAGAAGTGTAAGTGCTCAAGAAAAAACTGGTAAATAAGAGGAGTACTTAACGCGTGTCTTTTATTGATGCCCATGCGCATCTTACCTTTGATGAACATGCAGATTTAGAGCCCCTGCTGCAAAAAGCGTTTGCAGCAGGCGTGCGAGGTATAATTAATGTTTGTACCGAGCTTGACGATCTTAAGCGTGGGGTGGCCCTTGCCAAAACAGCTGTAGAGCCAAAAGTTTATCTAGCGGCGGCTCTTACACCACATGATGCTTTAAAAGATGACACACTTTTTTATGCTGAAATTGAGCGCCTAGCTAAGTTAGAGGAACTTGTCGCTATTGGTGAAACAGGACTCGACTACTACTATAACCACGCCCCTCGCGATGTGCAGCTGCAGGCGCTTCGCCGCTATCTTAAATTGGCCGACAGCACAAACCTCCCGGTAGTTATTCATTGTCGTGATGCTTTTGATGACCTTGTTACAGCAATTGATGATACGGCTCCAAACATACATGTGATGCTTCACTGTTTCACGGGTAGTGTTGAAGAGGCAAAGCGAGCTGCTGATCGTGGATGGTATATATCCATGAGCGGTATTGTTACATTCCCAAAAAGTGTAGCGCTACAAGAAGTTGCAAAAGCAGTTCCGCAAGAGCTTTTGCTTATTGAAACCGATAGCCCTTATTTGGCACCTCAAGGGTTTAGGGGTCAAAAAAATGAGCCAGCTTTACTTGTGAATACGGCTAAGTTTATTGCAGATCTTCGTGGCCAGAGCCTCGATGCACTTGCAAGCTCTACAGCCGCTAACACTAAAAGGCTCTTTCATGGCGTTTCCTGAAAAGCTTCCCTTACCAGATGCCGTATATGAGGCAAGAAAAGCAAGAAATAGTGCCATTATACGTGTGGCATTAATTGGCATTGCCGTGAGGATGGTTATTGTCTTTTCCGAATTCATAGGATTTTTGCTTTTCGATAGCAAAACCTTGCTCTTAGATAGCCTTGCAACGCTTGCTGATGTTGTATCAAGCTTGGTGCTTGTGGTTTCGATAAAGCTTGCCCAGCGCCCACCTGATGCTGAACATCCGTTTGGACATGGCCGGTATGAGCCTATAGCAGGCCTTCAGCTGGGGCTGTTTTTAGCTATTGCTGGTATTGGTTTGTTTTCACAGCAGGTGTCTGCTTTGTGGGGAGGGACAGATGTACAAACTATGAATCCTTATGTGTGGGTGTTTGCTTTAACATCTGTGCTTTTACTTGAATTTACTTATCGAAGGATGAGGCGCGTTGCTAATGAACAAAAAAGTCCTGCACTTTTAGCTGAGGCGCTGCATTTTCGAACAGATAGTTTAAATAGTATACTTGCTTTATTGGCCTTAGGTGCTGCTGCGCTTTTTCCGGAAGTGGCTAGTATTTGTGATCGCATCGGAGCGCTGCTTATTGCATCTTGCATGTGCGGTATGGGGCTTTTTGCAGCAAAAAAAAACCTCAATCAGCTACTCGATCGTGTTCCGGAATCTGAGCTGTTTGAAAAAGTCAAAAATGCGGCAGTTAGTGTAGAAGGGGTAAAGGGTACCGAAAAAATCCGTATTCAACACTACGGCCCTGATGCACATGTTGACATCGACGTTGAAGTTGATCCATTGCTATCTGTTGAAGTAGCACACACGATAAGCCAGCATGTCCGTCATAGCATACAGTATGCCTGGCCGCAGGTGCAAGATGTCACCGTGCACATCGAACCCTTTTATGAAGATGACCATCCCTAGCCTTTATTTGAGGCGATTCATATATAAAAAAGATACGAAGGATTCTCTAGCGTGGGCATAACAACGGCGTTGTTACATAAACTACCAATGGTTCACTGGTGATTAATGTAACAACGCCGTGTGCGTGTACACCCTTGGGTGGTTGAAAAAGATTAGTTGTCTAAGTTGGCTTTTTCAAAGTCTTTAATTTCTTTAGCAGCTCTTTCCTGGGTGTAGCCATACTTAGCGCGAAGTTTTCCAAGTAGAATATCTTTTTTGCCATCAATTTCTGTGATGTCATCATCAGTGAGGGCGCCCCAGTTTTCTTTTACATGACCTTTTAGCTGTTGCCATCTGCCAGCCCATACGTCTTCGTTCATAGTGAACATATCAGTAATTGGTTCTTCTGTAGCTGGCGTAGTAGTGTCGCTATTTACAGTTTCGGCTGCCTGAATAGATGAAGTAGTTAATAGTAGTGAAGCAAGGCCGAATAAAAATAGTTTTTGCATACGGTTTTTCCTTTTTTAGGGTGTGATTACGAATTTGAGCATTTGCTCATGCACATAGTAGTAACTGATGGTAAGATTAAATTCTACAGCAATCCATTTAAGAAGAAACTGGTTCACTATTGTGTTTTGAACTATTTTCAGACAAATGAGCTTGTTTGTAAAATAGTGCATAGGTGATTGCGCAGAGTAAAAGTACGCCTATTATTGCCACAGAAGATACGCCAAAATATTCGGGAAGGGTAGTTTTTACAAGATCGTGTGCTGGCTTTAAGTTTTCTTGAATCCACTCAAAGCACTCTGCGTAAATTGCCGCACCTGTAACCATGCCGAGAATGCCAAATTTCATCTCTTTTGCTCCGTCAGCCAGTGCGCCTATAGCAGTTCCTGGGCAGTAGCCTGTAACGGCCATTCCTATGCCAAAAATGCCGCCTCCAACTATCGTTGCAAAAAACGTTGTTGCACCTATATCAAGCTGTAGGCTTGGTTGGAAATAGCGCAATAGGGCAATGCCAGTGGCTCCAGAAATAACGCACGTCATGATTACTTTCATAACTGTAAAATCTTGGAGCAGCAGCTGCTTTACAATTACACTAAAACGAGTAACGTGGGCTTTTCTTAAAAGAAAGCCAAAGATGATTCCAGCTACAAGTCCGCTGAGAATTTCTGTCCATGAAGTAAAGAGGGTTGTTTGCATATATAGCCTTGAATTATTTTTTTATGAATTAGTTTTAAATCGAGGTGAGTAGAGCAAAAAGGCCGTTGGCAAGCCAGTTGCAAAAAAGGCAAACATGAAAAGCCATCCTGATACTGCAAGCTGCATTCCCCCTGAAATGACATGTCCAGAGGTGCATCCGCCGGCAAGGCGTGCACCAAAAAGAAGAAGTATCCCTCCTAGAAATGCAGCAACCGAGCGTTTTATTTTGCTTGGACCAAATTTATTTTTCCATAGCTCTGGTACATACTCAGGGGACTTTTTGGGACCAAGTTTGTTTGCTAGGTAAGATCCAATAAAAATTCCGAATATTGAAGCAAATTGCCAGTTGATCCACGAATTTTCATGCAAATAACTTCTGTAATAGCCATTAGCTTCTAGATGTTCTGGACTTATGGCTTTCCATACTAGTGCAGCAAGGCGTACAAAAGTTGTGGTGGTGCCTAGGGTGTGATGAAAAAAGGTAAAGGTGAGTAGAGAGAGGCAGGCTAGTAAAAGGCCAACCAAAAATGGTGACCAACGATCTTTGTGAAGCATGTGTCACTCCTTATTCTGTAAATTTTTTTTCAACGCAGTTCATTATGTTTCGAAGCGCTAATTCTTTTATTGAATAGTGCACTTTTCGCCCATCCCTTTGGCTCTGCAAAAATCCGCGATCTTTCATTAGCGATAGATGTTCTGAGGCAACGTGTCTTTGCAGGTTACAGTACTCAGCAATATCTCCAACAGACATAGAGGGGTGTTGGAGGAGGTAATAAATCATCTCTAGTCGACTGGGATGAGCAATTGTTTTTAGGCATTCTGCAGCTTGAACAAAATTAATATTGGTCATATCTTGCGTCATGGTATTTGTGCATTATAGTTACATTGTCTACTGTTTATATCGTATAATCTCGATATATCGATTAATTGTCAAGCTATAAACCGCTGTTAGAGGTCACGAGGCTTTCTTTTTTGAAGCGTTTTTGATTTTTATCTTGTTGTTCTGACTTTTCTTGTGTAAAAAAGAGAATTCATAAGGTATGGAGACACATGACCGACTGGGATGCATTTACCGCTTTAGCCTCTTCGCTTGTTAGGAATTATTCAGATAGTAGCCTAAAGCGCTGCCTTATTTTCCTGGATTCCAGGATCTTAGATGAGCTTACATTAAAAGACCGTCTACTTATACGAACCGGCGTTACCTCTACTCAATTTGGAAGGGACCTATGCTTTGCTAAACTCTTTTCACAAATACTCAAGAGTAAGCCTAAGCTATTTTTAACTGCCCCAGAAAGTGCTAGAAAAGCCTATTTTGCACTTATTACGTTTCTGTTTTCTGCAAAGATAGCCGATACACTTACCCTTACAGAAGATGAGAAACCAGTTGAGCAGGCTGTCACAACTGAGTCTATATCGCCTGAAAAGAAGCAGGTCGTTTTTACCCAGAAAGCACAACCATTTGGTGATCTTCTAGCAAAACAAAACCAGAGTAGCTCTGATGAAGAAAGGGCAAAACTAGAAGTAGTGCTTGATGAAAGAGTGCAAAAGCTCTCTCTTTTGCGTGCTAAGCTGCAGAACGTTGTGCATCTTGCGCAAAATTTACCAAAAGAGCTGCCAACCTATATTCAGCCTGCAAAATATCCCGACAAGTGGCAAAAGTTTTTCGAGAGTATAGAGGTAATTCTAGCTGAGCAAAACAATGCGAGTGAAACTTTTGTAGATGGTGAAGCATTTCAGCGTTGGATTTCAGATAAAGAGGGGGGTGTACAGCGTGCTCTTGCGGCTATATCGAAAATTGCATGTTTGCAGGCGCTTGAGGGAGCTATTTGCGACTTTAGAAATAGTTCTACATCTTTGCCTAAGGCCCTTTCCCTCCTTCATGTTGAGGGGTTTTTGTCTGTGGTCGAAGAGAAAATTTTAGAGGGAGTTGAAGATCAACAAATTCGATTGAATATTCAACAGCAAAAAGAAAAAATTGCAGAAATTGCAGAGTTCCAAAAGCAAGAGGCAGAAAGTATAAAAGCAAAACAGGGGCATATACTGCAAAAATTATTTAGTGCCCAGCTGCTTGTTTATACGGATATCCCGAATGAAGTGCAGCGGCTGACAAGTGGCCATTTTGAAGCTGCGGCTATTGATAATGTTGTCCTTACTGATGACGTTGTTACTGAGTACAAGCAACAAATATTAGGATTTTATGAGAAGACTCTTTCTGGTTTAGAAAGTCTTGTAACTGCCGCAAAAGAGCGAGGAAGAAAAATTGATGAAATGGCGCAGTATGCTAAAGTTTTTTTTGTAATAACTGAGCCAGCTAAACGATTTAAAGACCTGCAAGTGGACTACCTCGCACTGGAAAGTAAGGTGAAAAAATGTATTCTTAGAAACCAGGATGTTGTAAAAGGCTCCTATGCTGAAAACGAAGCAGCGTTGCAAAGCTGCTACGAAAGTTATTTAGACATAAAAGCAAACATGCCCCAAGAAATAGATGCCCTAATCCAAAAAGCCCAAGGAAGTGAGCAACGATCAGAAGATGATAAATCTGCTATTAAGCGCCGGTTGTTTGAGATTTTTTGGAATATTTCTCCATATTTAGATTTAATGGAAAGCTTTCAGGATATGCGCAGGATGTTGACCGATGAAATAAAAGAGGCTGAGCGTAAATTTTATTCTGGAGATCTTACCTCTGCTGAATTACTCGAAGTGTGTCAAGAGATGCCTTACGAACATGATGTAGTTAAACTTAGAAATGAAATCACTCATCGTTCAGCACGTCTAAAGGATCTTCGAGACGAGCTGCTGAGGCTTTTGCGCGAAGTACAAAAGACAAGGCGTTTTCTAGAAGTAGCTGAAGTTCGTAGTGAAAAAGTCTATAGCGACATGCTTTTGCATCAGGCATCTGTTTGCGCAATACTTGCCGATGTTGAAAACCCTTTTAAGGCCTTTTCAAAGGCAGAGACTAAGGATGATATTAATTTAGTATTCCGAAACTTTTGGATTCGCATAGAAGATGTGCAACCCCAAGTTGAAAAAGCACAGGTCGAAGCTCTTCCAATCATTCAAAAAGCCTCAAGTGCTATTAAAGGCGTGTTTTTGAAGACGTTGGATTCTTTGGAAGAGGCTATAAGCTTGAAAAGTGGTTCGAGACCCCAACTGGTGCTCCAAAGAGAAAAAGAGCTAAATTTTATGCCTCAAGAGCAGCTCTTTAATGGGATAGTAAGTGCTATGCACAGTTTAGAAAAAAGCTATAGCTATGCTACCCCTTTTTCACTTTTTATGTTAGTTCAAGAGCATAAAGTACGTCTTAAGATGTTTCAAGAGGCAGCCATCCTTGATGCTCAGATAGATGAAACTATGGCTTTTGCAAAAGCTATGCAGTATGTGAAAACCTTCGAAGAAGAGCGTGTGGATATAATTCTTGAAGCGTTCGAAAGGCAGCATATTGTTGAAGAGGGGGCCAGATCGCTAGATTCATTGCAAAATGCTTGGGCGCTTTATTTGGAGCGCATGCATAGAGCCTCTCGTCTTGTTGAAGATGAAATTTTTCTAGATATTGGTTTGCTGGATCGCCGTGCGTTAATGGATGTAGATCAAAATGAACTTAACAAGACCTTGCGTCTGGCAATTACTAGGGCTAATAAGCACATTTATGAGGCTCGCTATGGTATTTTAGCCAACTTGCAGGGGATTGTTGCTAATGAGTCTTTGCGCAAAAAAACACTCGACACTGTAAAAAATGGGCTAGAAAAGTGGTCTAAAACAGTAGTAGACGAATCTAAAAGCACAGATTGGCTCCTAGAGCATCTCAGAAACTATTGCCACTTGCTTTTTGATGCAAAGCTTATTCAGGGATCAACAGCAAAAGTGCTTTTGCCTCGATGTCTTGATTTTATGAATCAACTTCGAAGCTTTGCTAATTATTTGGAAGAGGCCTTGCAGGCCAAGCGTACTAAACATATAGCCGAATGGGGACGGCAGTGGATTCCAGAGTGTCACGCAATGCGCTGCGAAATTGAATGTTTTGAGCCAGAAGAAGAGAGTGCACAAGCGTTTAGCCCCTTATTGAAAAAAATTTATGGTATTGTTGATCAAATTCCTGAGCGTGCTGAGCTTGATCTTGAATCGTATAAAAAAGAGTTAGAAGCGGATCTTTTAGAAATTGATGCACTTAAAAGTGATCCAAAAAAAGAGCAGCCATTTATCTATATTCCTGGATATCTAGCTTTTTTTGATGTGAGGGAACCCTCATGAAAGTCGACGGTAAAGTTCGCTCACTTCTTTTCTGTCACGCAAAAGAATTTTTAACAAGACGCATTCATTCACTTGCAGGCCTCGCCTTTTTACTCTTCTTGTGTGAACATTTATTTACCAATTCTCAAGCAACGCTATTTTTGGGTGATGATGGTAAGGGGTTTGTAGAAGCTGTAAACTGGATTCACTCCTTACCCTATCTTCAGGTGATAGAGCTTACTTTTATTGCGCTTCCTTTAGCTATACACGTTTGGTGGGGGATAGAGCGTATGCTTATGGCCAAACTAAATGCAAATCCAAGTGACGGTGCCTCCTCATCCTTGCCCTATACTCGAAATATTGCATATACGTGGCAGAGAATAACCTCGGTTATTCTCATCTTTGCAATTGGCTTACATGTATATTATATGAGGTTTGCATCCTATCCTGATAGTGTGGACTATGGTGTCACAAGCGAGTACTTCATAAAAATTGGCGTTGACCCTGGGCTTTATACGTTAGCGCCTAGGCTTAATCTCATGCTGTTTGATAAAAGTATGATTGCCAGTGCAGAGGCTGAGCTTGCCCCTAAAACCCTTCCGGTAGTAAGTGAATCTCTTTTTGCAAAACCAGAATACAATGCCGAGTTGGCAGAAATGACAAAAAATGAAGAACGTGTTGCTCTTGAGAGGCAATTTGTCGACGTAATGAAGCGGCTAAATCCAGACGCAAATGAAGTAGTTGCTGTGTGCGATTCATTTGGAATGGCATCGCTTATGATGCTGCGAGATACATTTAAGTCAGTTTGGCTTTGCATCCTCTACTCGCTTTTTGTTGTTATTGCCTGCTTTCATGGCTGTAATGGCCTGTGGACCTTTGCTATTACTTGGGGAGTGTCGCTTTCTGAAAGGTCGAGAGTAGTCTTAAGAGTCGCTTCAAACCTTTTAATGGGGCTTTTGATATTCTTTGGGCTTGCCGCAGTTTGGGGCGTCTACTGGATAAATTTACGGTATTGAAATGAAAAAAAAAGAAGTAATAGTTGTTGGTGGTGGGTTAGCAGGGCTTTCTACTGCT
This sequence comes from Chlamydiales bacterium, assembly GCA_041737255.1. Lineage (GTDB taxonomy): Bacteria > Chlamydiota > Chlamydiia > Chlamydiales > FEN-1388 > SZAS-7. The sequence continues at coordinate 62,663 of JBGSSB010000092.1, forward strand.
ATGCGCCTGGCAGAGGTTGGCATACATGTAAAGCTAATCAGCATCACAAAGGTAAAGCGTTCGCACTCAGTATGTGCCCAAGGTGGTATTAATGCGGCCTTAAATTTAAAAAACGAAGGTGACTCACCACTGATCCATGCTTATGAAACCTTAAAAGGCGGAGATTTTTTAGCCAATCAACCACCAGTAGTTGAGATGTGCCTTGCAGCTCCAGGTATAATACGCATGATGGATCGTTTGGGGTGCCCTTTTAACAGAACGGCAGAGGGGAATATTGACGTTCGTCGCTTTGGGGGGTCTCTCTTTCATCGAACAGTGTTTTGCGGAGCATCAACAGGACAGCAGCTTTTATATACACTTGATGAACAGGTAAGGCGCCATGAAGTTGCAGGGCTTATTGAGAAATTTGAAAATCATGAGTTTATGCGCCTTTGTTTAGATGAGCAAGGCAGGGCTTGCGGCATTGTGATGATGGATCACTTTAACATGAAGCTGGAGGTTGTTAAGGCTGATGCTGTTGTTGTTGCAACAGGGGGCCTTGGTGTGTTATTTCGTAAGTCTACAAATTCAATCTTTTGTACAGGGGCAGCAAATGGCCGACTCTATCTTCAGGGCATGCAGTATGCCAATGGGGAGTTTATCCAGATTCATCCTACGGCTATCGTAGGCGAGGATAAGATGCGGCTTATGTCTGAGTCTAGTCGCGGTGAGGGTGGAAGACTTTGGGTGTATGGCAACTCCGATAAAGAGTATGTGTCCCAAGACGGAAGAAGAGTTTCAGCAGGAGTAACAGGCAAGCCTTGGTACTTTTTAGAGGAACTTTATCCTATCTATGGGAATTTGGTGACTCGAGATATCGCTTCAAGAGAAATTTTACGCGTCTGTGAGCAGGGCTTTGGTGTAAATGGTGAGTCTCAGGTCTATCTTGATGTGTCGCATCTGTCAGCAGAAAAACTTAAAAAATTGCAGGCAATCTTAGATACCTACCAAAAGTTTACAGGCGATGATCCTAGTAAAGTTGCTATGAAGATTTTCCCTGCTGTCCACTATTCTATGGGCGGCGCCTGGGTCGACTGGCCAGCGGTTGATGATCCGCAACGCCTTTCTCGTTATAGACAGATGACAAATCTTGCAGGCTGTTTTAACTGCGGTGAGTCTGATTATCTGTATCATGGAGCTAATCGACTTGGTGCCAACTCGCTACTTTCCTGCATCTTTGGAGGCCTTGTCACAGCTCATGAGGTAGACAGGTTTATAGATAATAATGCCCTGCCACAAGAGGTTCCAGACTCACTATTTTCTAAGGCTTTGCAGCAAGAAGAGGCCAAGCGAGCAGAAATCTTTAGCCGCAAAGGTCCTGAGAATAGCTATAAGCTGTATGATGAGCTTGCTGAGTGGATGGTAAAGTACGTTACCGTTACCAGAAATAACGAAGATCTAGCAAGAACCCTAGTAAAAATAAAGGAGCTTCGGGAGCGCCATAAAAACATTACCCTTGGAGATGAGGGGCGCTTTGCAAACCAAAGTTATATTTTTGCAAACCAGTTTGAGCCTATGTTAGAGATAGCTCATGTCATTACAAAATGTGCGCTCCTTAGAAATGAAAGCCGCGGCTCTCATGCCAAAGAGGGTTTTGCAAAGCGCGATGACAAAGAATGGCTAAAAACTTCTATTGCAACATGGAATCCAGCTACACAAGAGCCCGATGTAACCTATGCTTCAGTAGATACTAGATATGTTGAGCCTGTGTTGCGGGATTACTCAACACTTCCAAAAGCAGTTCCACATTTTGAAAACCTTCCACAAGAGATACCGTTGCCAGTATGACAAGCACCTATATCTTGCGCATTTATCGAGGCAGCCCAGCAAAGCAGTACTGGGAAGAGTTTGAGCTAGAAAAAAAGCCTCATTCAAACATCATCTCTGGCCTCATGGAAATTCAGAGAAATCCTGTGAATCGACAAGGGCAAACTGTTGCGCCTGTTGCCTATGAATCGGGATGTCTGGAAGAAGTGTGCGGCTCTTGTTCTATGCTTATAAATGGCAAGCCAAGGCAAGCCTGTACAGCGCTTATTGATGCTTTGATAGAGCAGGGTAAGTCAAATGTGATAACACTTGCTCCTTTTACGAAGTTTCCTCTTGTCCGAGATCTTGTTGTCGATAGAAATTCAATGTTTGATAACTTAAAAAAAGTTGCAGCTTGGGTAGAGGCCGATGGTTCGCACGATGCTGGTTTTGGCCCCAAAATTCGCCAGGATAAACAAGAGGTTATGTACCAGTTTTCTCAGTGTATGACCTGTGGCTGCTGTGTAGAGGCTTGTCCTCAGGTAAACAGCGATTCAGCTTTTATGGGGCCGGCAGTTATTGGCCAGGTGCGCCTTTTTAACTTGCACCCAATAGCTGGCATGCAAAAGGCAAAGAGACTCGAGACGATGATGAGCCCTGGAGGTATATCGGGCTGTGGTAATGCACAAAACTGTGTAAGAGTCTGTCCAAAAAATATTCCCCTTACCGATGCCATTGCTGCAGTGGGGCGTGATAGTACCCTCAAAGCAATAAAAGATCTTTTTAGCCTTCCTGAGCAAGAGTCGTGAAGCAGCTGTTTTTTTGGATCCTTCTTTCAAAGTGCCTTGTCTTAGCTATTATCCTCTTTGCTGGCATTGGACTTATGCCCGATGAGGCGCAGTACTGGACGTGGGCTAAAGAGCTGTCTTATGGCTATTACAGTAAGCCTCCAGCAATAGCTTGGCAGATTGCAGCAGGCTGCTATTTTTTTGGTGATACAGAGCTTGGGGTTCGCGCTGGAAGTCTTCTACTTTCCTTTTTTCTTTCTTATGCTATCTACTGGCTGGCAAAATCATCTGGGCTTGATCATAATAAAAGCTTTTGGGCTACGATCTGTTTTACTTATTGTCCGTTAGGAATTTTTTCTGGTTTTTTTGCAACGACAGACTGTGCATATGTCCTTTTTTGGACCCTTGCGGCCAGCCTTGTTGCAAAAGATCTTAAAGAATCCCGCAGGCTGTCCTATGGTCCTTTAGGCCTCGTTATTGCCCTAGGAGCACTCTGGAAGTGGCCTATCTATGTGATATGGGTGCCAATAGCACTCTTTTTTTATAAAGAGCCTCGTAGGCTTGTTTTGGGGTTGTTTATTTCTCTTTTAGGGCTAGTGCCTAGCCTTATTTGGAACTTGCAAACAGGCTTTGTTACCTTTCAGCATGTCTTAGCTAGCATTGATAATCCTGCAAGCACTCGCAATCCCTTAGAGTTTCTGGGTGCTCAGGCGGCTCTTGTTTCACCGCTTCTTTTTGTTCTTGTGGTCATTGGGATGTGTCGGTTTCGCTGGAAACAAAAACCGCTTTTATTTTGCTGGGTAACAACTCTTCTCTTTTTTGGAGGAGTGTTTTTAGCCTCTTGCTTTGAAAAAGTACAAGGTAACTGGGCAGTGGCTGCATATCCTACAGCATTTATCATTATGGCTTTTTATGCCTCCAAGCGGTGGATGGTGGCGGGTGTTGCTGTGTCTGTAGCTATCATTGCAACACTTATATTTTTGCCTATACCCTATAAAAATAACCCCTTTAAGGCAGGGCTGGGCTCAGAAAATATAGCACGAGCTCTTGAGCAATCAGGGTATTCTCCGGAAAATGAGTTTCTTTTTTCAGATCGATATCAGGCGACAAGCCTTCTTTCTTTTTATGGCCCTGATCAGAAAAGAGCCTATTTTTTTAATATCCACGGGCTTCGGCATAATCAGTTTGATTTTTGGCCACAGATGGCAGATGAGTGTCAAAATATGACGGGCTATTTTGTGGAATTTGATTCTCTCTACGAGGCCCCTTGGAGCTCTGAGCGCTTTAAACAAAAGCTGGCGCCTTATTTTGATGAAATCACAGTTTTGCCTTTTCAGCCACTGTATGGAGATGATCAAAAAGTGGCGGTTATTTTACGAGCCTCGGGCTATAACGGTAAAATCCCTCGGGCAGTAAATAAGTATTAACAACAGGGGTGGAGAGGAGATTCTCTTAGAGAGAAGGCAAAATGTTGATTTTTTAGTAAGATAGTGTGGAAGATTAGCGCCACACTAGATTTTCTATATCTTTGGATAAGAGAAAGCTCGTGTGGCGCTTTTTTATTTTTTAGCTTGATGTTTCTTTGGCAAATACTTGACCTCTGATAAGGCCATGACCATATTTTACACCATTTGGGTTACAGCCTGTGCTGCCATGAACATTAATATATATTTCGCCACGTCGTACGCCATCTAAAAGCGAAGCTATTGAGTTGTAGCTGTTGCCATCGGGAGAGACGTGTGGCATAATATTGCTGTTAATAATCACGCCCTCTTTGAACAAGCCATTTGACTCTAGGCCACAACCGTCGATTGGTGCGCCAATATATAAGTCAGTTACGTGAGGACCATTCTGTGATGCACGACCTGCATGTATATGAACTTGAGTGATCAATTCATTCTTGTTTTGAGGAGCAACAAGACCATACACAAATAATCGATATGTTACGTGTGATAAATCTTCTGCAAAGCAAAGTTGTAGTTTACCGTGAACACCGTTTCCGCTTCCTTTAGGAGCATCAGATGCTGGACGGGGAACAAGAACATCCATTTCAGTTTCACCTTCCATATCATGTCCCATACCACCACCTTGGTGCTCTTCGGTAACCATTAAAAGTTGTTCAAATGATAAATCTGCTTCGAATGCAAGATTTGGCGTTGTGTACTTGTGTTTACAGCACTTATTTTTTTTGTGATCGTTATTTTTCGCACTTGCTTGTGATGATAGACTACTTAGGAGGAGCACGCTTAGTAGTAGTTTGAGCATGTTTTTCATGATTCATAATTCCTTGGTGAAAATGATTTATAGGGTTCTTGGTTTAAGGTAGCCATTATATTTGATACCTATTTCATCTAATAGCTACAGTGCTGTGGTTTTACGTGAAGATCCGCAGCTTTGGTAACCCTATAATGTAATGAACTTTTCATGCAATCACATTTCACATAGAGACTTTTTTGTTTTCCGTATCGAGAGTTTGAAATAAAAGCTGATGCTTTAAGAGCGAGACATGCGATTAGTCGTCATTTTGTAGGCATCAGGCTATAACGGTAAACTGCCTCGGGCAGTAAATAAGTATTGAACTTTTATCGTCACTGGTCGATAGATATAGATTGTAACTTTAATAAGAGGAGTAAATTTATGTCTTTAGAAGTAGCAGGTAGATTATCAACAAGCGATACAGGATATTTTCTTGGGCTGACAAATGTTTTGTCCAGCGTGGCAAGTGTTAGCGGAAGAGTTATCACAACTGCGATAGAATACTCGGCACTTAGTAGTATCATAATAGGCGTTAGTACGGCTGTAATAAATGCAAAAATGGCACGTAAAGAGTGGAGCTTAACAAGTGACGACTTTAGTCCTAAACGCTTTGCGGCACATGTCGTTATAGGGAGTTTTGGTGCAGGGGTTGCTGTATTGGGAACAACTAATCTTTTAGGTATTAGGTTGCTTCCTGTGGCTGCTGTGGTAAATGATAGTGACACAAATACAGCTGAAATACCTGTGTTTGTAAATGGCACTAAAACTTTTAGAAACATCTCCATTCAAGATGTTACCATCCCTTACGCCCCTGGTTTTAATGTAACGGCAGCTTCTTTGCCTGTAGAGACTCAACATATAACGACGGTCTTTGTGCCTGAAGTGACCCAAAAGGTGGCTTCTGTGTTTGATAGTAGTACGATGTGTGAACTTCCTAAAGTTACACTTCCGGCTGTTGATGTGGGCGCTTGTTCGACATCGGCAGAGCCGCAATTTTTTGAATCTTTGATTAAGCAGACAGGAGGCACGAGAACTGTTGATGTGCCACCTGAAGCTGCTGAAACAGGTTGGTTTAATTGGATTTGGCCTGCAAACCGTCCAAGAGAGGCATAAGCGATTTTATAAACCCATAGCATTCTGCTATGGGTTTAAGTGAACACTATTGAGCCTGACCTGGGCTGTCAAAAACTTTAGATTTTCAAACTAAAAATTTCTTCAAACGTGTGACCGTTTTTCTTCCAGTTTAGGGAATGTTGACGCCGAGTAAACGGTTACAATTATCCTGCTTAGCCTGATGTGCTAGCGTATCCTGCGTATCTTGTTCTTTTCTGTTGTAAACACCCCTGAAACATGTCTTAAAAACACGTTTCGTGCTGTTTTTGATTTTCACCATGACTATAACCAATGCTTTAGAGAGTTGATTTTTTTTAGTTTAGCCTGATGCGTATACCTACTTATCCTGTTTTTATAGATTTAGCAGAGAACAAGATAGGCAGGATCGCAAGCGGCATGATAAGCAGGATAAGGGAAGACATATGGACACATTATTAAAATTTAATGCAGGTCAAAGGTTTAAAGTTTTTGACAGCCCAAGCCTGAGCCCTTCTCCTAACTCTATTTATTACTATCATTATCAAGAAGAACCACGTGTTCTGTGGCCTTGCGGTGGGGAATAAGCTGGAAGGGTTTTACCTCTTCAGCTGTTTTGTGTATCACCTGGCATTGCTGGCTGATTGATTCTATAACTCCATCAAACACATCTTGTTTTGATTTAAAGTGCTCATTTAGCCTGCACAGAAAATGGCCATGATCGCGCATCTGGCGATAGCTAGGCATTTTAGGGGGCATTTTTAGTATCTTCATCTCATCTGCTGAATAGTCCCATAAAAGCGATGTATGGTGCAGCCAGCGATCTTTAGTAAAGTACTGGGCATTGCCGCCAAATTTTTTTTCGCCGAGGACGTAGTCATTTTCCCTTACACGAAAATGAGTGGTTCCAAAGACGGGCTGCAAAAGCTTGCCTGTCCATTCAAGAAGTTTTTGTGGGCAGGTGCCGATGTCAATATCTGATCGGTTAAAAATAAAGGTGAGAAAGAGTGTTTCCTGGCCTACAAGTACACAGCCACCGCCACTAAATCGGCGTATAATAGGTACAGGCTGCTTTTTGTAGTGCTTTTGGTCAACAAGTTCATCCACCTTGCCAGAGATACCCATAACGATGGCTGGGGTGCTTTTGTGGTTGAGTAGGCAGTAGTTGTCCTGCCCTATACGTAAAAGGGCTTCTTCAAGCTGTAGCTGCTCAAATATGGGCATTCCCTCAAACGCAAGGAGATGAACCGCAGGATTGTGCTTCATGAAATTCTTGATCTTGAAATTCTTGATCTTGGCGCCTTGCAAGCGCAATTATTAATACAGAAATGTCAGCCGGTGAGATGCCAGGTACACGCGAGGCTTGTCCTAGGTTGTTTGGACGTACCTGTGATAGGCGTAGACGAGCTTCGGTTCTTAGGCCATTTACTTTAGCAAAGTCAAACTCAGGGGGCACGCGGATATTTTCTACGTGTGAGAGCTTGGCCACTTCGCCAGCTTGTCGGCTTATGTAGCCTGCATACTTTAAGGTAAGCTCGATTTGGCGGTTTGTTTCTTCGCCGTAGTCTGTAACGTCATCTGGGAAGTTTTTGAGCAGTTCATCATAAGTAAGCTCCGGACGCGCAAGTAGCTGAGATAAAGAGCAGCTTTTGCCTTCAAAGGCTTTATGAATGGTGGTAAGTCGGGTTGTTTCAAGGGCTATTGCCTCTTCTTTTGCAACAAGGCGACTCATCTGCTCATCTGATATCATACCAAGTTCATAGCCAAGGCGTCGAAGTCTTAGGTCGGCACTGTCGTGACGTAGGAGAAGTCTGTGTTCTGCTCGGCTTGTAAACATGCGGTAGGGTTCATCCACACCTTTTGTAACAAGGTCATCTATCATAACTCCAATATATGCCTCAGAGCGCTTCAAGATAACAGGGGGCTTATCAAGAACTTTTTGCACTGCGTTTATACCTGCCATGAGGCCTTGTGCGGCAGCTTCTTCGTAGCCAGTGGTACCATTAATTTGTCCGGCAAAAAAGAGACCAGAAATATGGGTGCTTTCTAAAGAAAAGTGCATCTGACCTGATGTTATATAGTCATACTCTATAGCATAGCCTGGGCGCATAATTTCGGCATTACGGAGTGCTGGTATTGACCGTATAAAGGCATACTGCACATCAAAGGGCAGCGATGAAGAAATACCATTTACGTAGATCTCTTCAGTAGTTAAGCCCTCTGGCTCTAAAAATATTTGGTGGCGCTCTTTATCGCTAAAACGAACAATCTTATCTTCAATGGAGGGGCAGTATCTAGGGCCAATACCAACAATTTTCCCTGAATATAAAGGGGAGCGGTGGAGGTTTTGTTCGATAATGGCTTTAGTTTCTAATGTGGTGTAGGTGATGTGGCATGGCAACTGTTCCAGAGTCTTTGTTTCGGCTGGATCAAACGAAAAGCGTATGCCTTCATCTCCTGGCTGCTCTTCAGTAAGTGCGTAGTCGATGGAGCGTTTGTGTATGCGAACTGGCGTTCCTGTTTTTAGCCTACCAAGCTTTACGCCATGTTTTTCTAGGCTTGCTGATAGGCCAACTGATGGGGGGTCTCCTGCTCTTCCTCCTGACATATTGACATCACCCATATGGATGAGTCCACGCATGAAGGTGCCTGAGGTGATAATCACAGTTTTTCCGTGATAGGAAAGCCCTTCTTTGGAAATAACTCCCGAAACGATTCCATTTTCTATAATGAGATCTTCGCAGGTGGCTTGCTTAATATCGAGGCCGGGAAATTTTTCGAGCCGTTGCCGCACATCGACGCTATAAAGTGCCTTATCTGCCTGAGCTCGTGGAGCTTGGACTGCAGGGCCTTTTTTGGTATTAAGCATGCGGAATTGTATGCCAGTAGCATCAGTGGCTTTTGCCATGACTCCACCTAACGCATCAATTTCACGCACCATATGTCCCTTACCGATGCCTCCCACAGAGGGGTTGCAACTCATCTGGGCAATAGTGCTGATGTTCATTGTTAAAAGGAGGGTCTTTACACCACGCTTTGCAGAAGCATAGGCTGCTTCACAGCCTGCGTGGCCGCCGCCAATCACAATGACATCATATTCTTCAGGATATTTCCAAACCATAGTGCCTAAAATGTTTTAGCGGCGAAGGGAAAACTAAAATAACCGTCTACTTCGACTTGTGGCGGTTCATTCTGCTGCGCTTTTTACGCTTGTGCTTAGACATTTTCGATCGTCGTTTCTTTTTTACCGATGACATGAATCTTCTCCGCAATTGTTAACTTGTGTGCAATATAATACTGAATGCCATAATTATTTTCCACTACGAATAAAATATGGGTGTCTAGCAGGTTATTTGTGCTAGTTATAATTTTACGCATCCTTCAATGGTAATTTTTTAATCACTAAGAAAGCAGGATAAAAAAGGTGAAATAAAAAAATATTACCTTATTATTTTTATCTTACATATCTTGTTGCGATTAACCTCAATTCTTACATGCTCGAGCTATATTTTCAAAGGCCTTACTAGCTCTCTGCTAAGACGTAGGGTGTGTCAGCTGAGATTTTTTCAGGCTCTATCGCATCGTCTTTGGTTTTAGGCTCAACATGGACTCGTTCAACCTGTGCACCTATAGCTGTAAGCTTGGCTGCTAAATTTTCATAGCCGCGGTCAAGGTAGTCAAGGCCCGTTATCATGCTTACATCCTTTGCAAGAAGTGCCGCCATAACATATGCAAAGCCTGCTCGAAGATCAGGTATTTCAATTGTACGGCCGTAAAGCTGAGTTGGCCCCTTTACAACAATGCTGTGAGGGAAGCTTTGGGAGGCAAATCGGCATTGTCTTCCACCGAGACATTGGCGAAATGTTGATATATCTGCACCCATCTCGATGAGTGTGTCAACATAGCCAAAGCGGTTTTCGTAGACTGTTTCGTGGATTACAGATGAGCCTTGAGCTTGGGTGAGCAATACAACAAATGGCTGTTGCCAGTCGGTCATGAAGCCTGGGTGTACATCGGTTTCTAGGTGCAGTCCACCATGCAGTGAGCTGTCCCAGAAAAAATCAATCCCGTTACCTTTAACCGCAAAGCCGCCACCAATTTCGCGCAGTTTGTTTAAAAAAGTAATCATGTGGCGGTGATCAGCACCTTCAACAAAAACATGACCCTTTGTTGCAATGGCAGCCATGCCAAAAGAGGCGGCTTCAATGCGGTCTGTCATTACGTGGTGTTCTACTTCATGGAAGTGGCGTGTGCCTTGAATGCGGATTGTACGGTCGGTGTCGAGTGTGATGATGGCCCCAAGCTTTTGTAAAAACAAGATAAGCTCTACAACTTCCGGTTCGTTTGCTGCATTTTTAATTACTGTAGTTCCGCGCGCTGTAACGCCCGCTAAAATGGTATTTTCTGTGGCGCCAACGGATGGGAAGGGAAGGGTGATGATTGAGCCCTTGAGGCCATGAGGCGCGTAGGCAAAGTAGGCTCCCTCTTTTTTCATCTGGCGGTATTCAATTTGCGCGCCAAGCTTTTCTAAAGCTTCTGTGTGAAAATTTACAGGTCGTGATCCAATGCGGTCGCCACCTACTGTGGGCACGATAATGTCTTGGTCGCTTCTTGAAAGTAGTGCCCCAATCATTAAAATAGGAATGCGGTTTGAGCCTGAAAAACGTTGAGGAACATAGGTAGTTCGTAGCTCTTTTGTTTGTACTACGAGTACACGAGAATCTTTGTCCCATGTAGCTTCCATGCCTATTTCTTTGCACATCGCAAGCGTAATTTCTACGTCACCTATGTTGGGGACATTATGGAAGGTACACTTCTTGTCAGAAATGAGTGATGCTACCAAAAGTTTGGTCATTGCATTTTTTGCGCCTGATGCGCGCACTTGCCCTTTTAGTGGGGCTCCGCCGGTTACACGTAGTACTTCCATTATTATCCTCGCCACAAATTATTAGAGTCTTTGATTCTAACGATATAGGGGTTTTTCGGCAGGTCAAATCTTGAGAAATTATCGATCAACAAGACTTTCCAATCTTGTTGTGCAATAGCTTTGTTACCACTGAGCCACTGAGCTCAGTGCCTCGGTGGTTAATTTTGCAACAAGGCTTTCTACAATTGTATTGGGAACTATTGGCAAAAAATGGCTAATTTATCGCACTGGAGAGAAGGGGCGGAAAGCATCTTCTTCTTCATCTTCAGATGAATGCTGTGACTGATAGGCAACAGGCACGTAGTTTGCAAATTGTGCAAGCTCTTTTCGGTAGGTTAGGTTTACGCTGCCTACGGCGCCGTGACGGTTTTTTGCTACGATAAGCTCAGCCTGGCCGGGTTTGTCGTTGGGGTCGTAGTACTCGCGGCGTAAAAGAAGCATAATAATGTCGGCATCCTGCTCGATAGAGCCTGATTCTCTAAGGTCTGACATCTGAGGTCTGTGGCCTGTTCTCTCTTCTACCTTACGTGATAGCTGCGATAAGCAGACAACAGGTACATCAAGCTCACGCGCTAGGTTTTTAAGCATTCGAGAAATTTCAGAGATTTCATTTACTCGGTTATCTGAGTTGCGTGATGTGGAACTGCCAGAAATAAGCTGTAGGTAGTCGACAATCAACAGCTTGATGTCGTAGTTTTCTTTCATGCGGCGAGCTCTTGCTCGAAGATCAGTAATTTTAAGGCCAGGCTGGTCGTCAATAATCATGACGTGCTCCTGCATGCCACTTACAGCATCTACCACTCTGTGAAACTCTTCGTGACTAAGAGAGCCTGTTCGTATTTTGTCAGATTCAACTTCTGACTGAGAGCAGATAAGGCGGTGCACAAGCTGTTCTGCAGTCATTTCAAGAGAAAATATGCCCACGGCCATTTTGTTTTTAAAACAGACTTGTTCGGCAAGGTTAAGGGCAAGAGCTGTTTTACCCATCGCAGGTCGGGCAGCAAGTATAAGTAGGTGTGAGTTGCCAAGGCCGTTAATCATGCGGTCAAGATCGACGTAGTGCGTTGGAACACCGGTAATGCCTGGGTCATCTTCTCCGCGCTGTAAAAACTGCTCCTGTCTTGCTTGTAGTTCTTTTAAAAACGGAAGTTTGGCTTGTCCCTGTAGACCTGATAATACCTCGCTTACAAGTACGCCTTCGCGCTTATTTGTATGCTGACCAATTTTAAAAAAGCTGGCTTGGGCTTCGTCTAAGCAGGTTCTGACATCTTGAGGATCATCGAGTGCTTGTTTTTCAATTTCTTGCGCAGCTAAAATTATTCTTCGAAGAAGGGCTTTGCTTTTAACAATTTCAACATATTCTTCGATGTAAGCAGAGGTGCCTGCATACTGCGCAAGCGTAGTGAGGTACATCACCCCGCCTACTGCTTGTAGCTTATTTTGGCGCTTTAAATCTTCGGCGATAATATGAACGTCTGCGGGCTTATCGTTTTTATATGCACCCTTAAGAGATTGAAATATAGTTTTATGTTCGGTGAAGTAAAAATCCTGTTCGTCAAGTGCATCTGCTGCAATGTTGAGACTATTGATGGATGTTAGCATGCAGCCAAGCACCATCATTTCGGATTCTTTGGAGTTTGGGGGGACTTTTACTTTGTGTTGTATTTCGCTCATAGCCAATAAGTGTGGCGAAATTGGTAGAATTTGTGCAAGGGTAAAAAACTTTTTAACTGCGGTTGAAAATGGCGTCTGTTAGCTAATTCTTGGGGTAATTTTTTTTTCATCATTGGCAGTTTGAGGATTTTTACAAAAGCTGCTTGGAGAAAAACAGTAGTCTAGGTAGTATTATGCCGGTTCTCGATCTGGAAAGATGGCTGAGTGGCCGATAGCGCGTCCCTGCTAAGGACGTGTACCCCTAATACGGGTACCGAGGGTTCAAATCCCTCTCTTTCCAAACTAGCCCCAAATGAAAATTTGGGGCTTTTTTTATTTTCGTCTAAAAGCTAAAAGTAGTGTTACAGCGTAGGTGATTCCGGCTACAAGAGCAATTGTTGCCCCAGCCGGCCAGTCAAGATGAAACGAAAGAAACATTCCCAAAGAACAAAATGCCATACTCAGCAAAATGCTAATACCCATCATCCTTGAAAGCCTGTTTGTATAGAGGTTAGCAATGGTTGCAGGAAGAGTAAGCATGGTCATCACCAGAATAATCCCCACCACTTGCATAAGCAGCACAACTGTAACAGCTATGAGAGATAAAAGAAGAAGGTATAGACGATTTACCGCTAGGCCCTGAAGCCTTGCCTGGTTTTCATCAAAGCAGATGGCTAACAGCCTATAGTGCAGTAAGTAGCAGGCTATAATAACAGCTACGTCAAGGATGCACAAAAAGATAAGATCTTGCTGTGATACCCATAAAAGATTGCCAACTAAAAAATTTGTTAATTCCACATTGTAGCCTGGCGTTTGTGAAATAAACAAAATACCAATGGCCATACCTACTGACCACACTGCAGCAATAACGGCATCTTCTCGCTGGCGATATTTTAGGTGTATCCAGCCTATGATTAAGGCCGAGGCAACACCTGCAATAAGGGCGCCCTGCAGAGGTGAGGCAAAGGCTATATGCTGTACTCTCTCAAGCCACAAGAAAAAGCCAATTCCTGCAAATACTGAGTGAGAAATACTGCCGCTAATAAAGGCAATACGCTTTACAACGACGTATGATCCAATAATGCCACCAACAACAGAAGCTGCGAGGCCAGCTAGTAGCGCATAGAGGAGGAGGTTGTTTGAGAATATGGCTTCAAAAAAGCTGTTCATTAGTAAATAAGTACTTAAAAAGTTGTTTTAGCAAAGTGGTGCTCTGGTGTTAATAGCAGTGGAAAGTGGTAAAGCCCCAGTGCAAAGTGTTCGCATACTTGGCCAGGCTCTAGGCTGATAACACTTCCTTGTACGCAAAGTACTCGCTTTACTTGTTTGATGATTGCCTGGATATCGTGTGTTACCATCATGATTGTAAGGTTTTTGCGGATCTTTTGGAGAATATCGTAAAAATCAGCCTCTGCCTGTACGTCAACAGCAGCTAATGGTTCATCCAATAGCAGTACTTTGGGCTCGGTTGCAAGAGCTCGTGCAATAAGTGCACGCTGCGCCTGGCCACCGGATAAATTGCCAAAACTTTTATCGCGAAAGTCTGTTAGGCCAACTTGTTCAATGGCATGCAGGGCAATTTCTTTGTCTTGTTTTGTAAATCTTCCCATCCAGCCAAGCTTTGATAGCCTGCCTTGCAGGACGAGGTCGATTACAGAAATAGGAAAGGTGCGGTCGTAGTGGAGGGCCTGGGGCACGTAGCCTACGTCGTTTGGGTAGCCTGAGGCTGACTTTGAAAAAATGGAAATCTGCCCTTCCCATGGCTCTAAAAAACCCATTAATAGTTTTAATAGCGTGGTTTTGCCGCCGCCATTAGGGCCTATGAGGCCGACAAACTCGCCTTCGGCAACATCAAAAGAAACATTTTTTAAAACAGGCTCTTCTCTTGAGTACCCAAATGAAATTCCCTTTACCGAGATCGCTGTTTTCATTCAGCCTCCGCAAAGCTTTTGGCAATCTTTTGCATGCTTCCAAAGTAATCCTCAGAGTAGGGATCAAGCATCACAAGCTTTGCCCCAATTTCGTTTGCTACAAGCTCTGCTGCTTTTGTGCTGTATTGCCTTTGTACAAATATTGTGCGGACATGATCGTTTTTTGCTTGTTCAACAAGCTTGTAGAGGTGTTTTGGCGTGGGGTCTTTACCTTCAAACTCTATTGACTGTTCAACAACGCCATATTCGCGGCAGAAGTAGCCATAGGCAGGATGAGATACAAAAACGATTTGGCCTTTATGTCCATCTAGTAGTGTCTGGATGTCTTTGTCTAAGTTGTTTAGTCTTTCTAAAAGCATGGGGGTATTTGTTTCGATAACTGGCGAAAGTTCCGGGAATGCCTTTTGGAGGCTCTTTGCAATAAGCGCCACCTGCACCTGCATCATCTTTGGGCTCATCCATATATGCGTGTCGGCACCGCCTGAGCAGCAGTGATGATGTTCGCCCTCGTGGTCGTGTCCATCCATTAATGAAAGCCCTTGTCTGAGGTCAACAATCATAAGCTTTGGATTTTCAGCCTCGAGTGCTTTGAGTGCACGAGCTTCAAAGAGCTCACCTAATGTAAACCAAATAGAGGCTTTGGCGGCATTCAGGATTTGTTTAGGTGTAGGCTCATAGGTGTGTGCGCTAAAGCCTGCTGGCACTAATAGCTCCACTTTTACCTGCTTGTCGGTAAGTGTTTCTACCATGCCTACATAGGGGGCCATGCTTACCAATGCTACAGGTTGGGCGCATGATGCAAAAGTAGGAAGGCTGAGGAGGCAAAATATGAGAAGTTGGTAATACATGAAGAATCCTTGAAAATTAAAACTATCATACCAGAGATGGATAGTTACTTTCAAACTAGCTTTTTTTTAGGAGAATTAGGTACTATTTTCGCCATCTTCATGGAGGGGTGTCCGAGTGGCTTAAGGAGCCCGCTTGGAAAGCGTGTGTACACGAAAGTGTACCGTGGGTTCGAATCCCACCCCCTCCACCATTTTTTATCCCCAAAAAGCGTATACGATTGAATCTCTATTTTATTAAAAAAGTAATAGTGTTTTTTTGTGCTTTCTTTGCGCCTTTGTGTTTAATAAAAAAATAACATGCGATCGACAAAAAAATGGTTTCAGTTTTTGTTGTAACAGGGCGTTCTCTTAGCTTGCTTTCCTACAATTATAGAGTGGAGCAGATATTTTGTTGTCGCAAAATGTAGCACATGCTACATTCCTAACTTGTAGCATGTGCTACATTTTAGTGAATCCATTTACTAAGGAAAGTTTGTATGTCAATTGCATCTCTTTATCAAACGGTTCGATATGAATGTGAGGGAAAGTTTTTTCTTTCACGGATTCATGGGTCAGTACAAGCTATTAGGCATGAAAAGGGACGATTGGCAGGCGCGGCAGCTGTTGGTGCGTTAACAGTCTCATCAGTTGCTGGAGCTATTTTTTGTTGGTTGTGTCTCGAAGGGTCGGTTCGGTCGGTTATCGACGTAATCGAAGATCCGAGATCAATCGTGCGTCTGCGCTATCTTGGGGATGTTGGCGGCTGGACAAGTTTAGCACTTTTTTCTGTGCTGGCTGTTAAAACCATATTCGAAAGAGTTATGGCTGAAGGGGAGTATTGCAGTGTAAAAGAAATTTGTCTTCAGTGGTGTTTGGATAATCGTCATATAATTGAACAGAGTCCAGAGCTTATGGAGGGGCTTTATCAAAAGCTTTACGAGCTCATAGGAGCTTTGCAAGCCAGGTGTCTGTTTTCAAAGGGTGTGCTTTCAAAACATATCGTGGCATTAGATGTTTACAAAGCCTCAGGGCTTGAAGAAACAAGTTCTCAACTTATTGTAGATAGGAAGTTAGAAACTTTATTTAAAAATATTCAGGCTGAGGTTGATATAGAACTGAGTGCTAAAAAATACTGCTGCAGTTGGAGTGCGGGGCAAAAAAAAGTAAAGCAAAAGAGCTGTTCGGCTATAGCTGCCGCACGTATTTTTGGCATTGCCTTTCCTTTAATATTCATGGTAAATTTTGTACTTTCGATTGTTGGCGAGGTCGGCCTTGGCAAAGAGCTTTTTGTGGATAGAGAAGAGCTTACAGACATAGGTCACTTTGGGGAATGGCCAATTAATGCTATAGAGTCTTTGGGTACCGCCTATTTATTGATTTGGTGGTATAGTCTTAGCGTCGGCAGTTTTGAGGCGATAAAAGGGGTTTTTAGTAGGTGTGTAGCTGCTTTAAAAGATGATGAGCCCATTCTTCACGATAGAGTGTTGGCGCTGGCAAAAGAAGAGCTTGCTCAAGTTGCGCTGCACTCTAATTACCTTGAGCTACCTGATGATACAGAACTTGATGATTTAACAGATAGATTTGCAAATTTATGAAAAAAAAATGTGATCCGGCAGAGCCCTTTATTGTTACACGAAATCAGCATCAATCAGAGCTTGCCGAAGATTACGTTGAAATAGTTTATGATCTTATTCAAGAAAAAGGTGAGGCCAGAGTGTGCGATATTGCCCAACGTATTGGGGTGTCGCATGTTACTGTTATTAGAACTGTCGATCGCCTAAAAAAAAGAGGCTATCTTCTCACCGAGTCTCATCAGCCCGTTAGCTTGACGCCAACGGGCACGAAACTTGCTGTATTTTGTAAAAAGCGGCATCAGTTTTTGTTAAAATACCTCACCACTTTAGGTGTTCCTGACCATATTGCAAAAATAGATGTAGAAGGCATGGAACACCACGTTAGCTCAACTACAATGCAGGTCTTTGAAAAGCACTTGAGCATGCTGCAGGAAACGTAATTTTTTCTTTTATAGAGTAAAATAGGGGGTGTATGGAAATTCACTGCTTCTATATAGTAAGGTTTAAGCTCTCGATTCGAGAGGTTTATCCACGCGTATTAAAGGTGTAAGTAAATGGAAATTGGAGTAGCAACGTTAAATCAAGCTTTAGATGCACTCGGCCAGCTCTTGGAGGCCCGCGGCTATCATTACGAAGTTGTAGCAGTTGGCGGTGGGGCTCTTTTGCTTTTAGGCCATATTATAAGACCGACAAGAGATTTAGGCTTAATTGCCGTGGTCACCTCTAGCGAATTTATTTCGGCCAATCCTTTGCCTCCCATTTTACATGAAGCTGCCGTCGATGTGGGGATAGCATTTAACTTAACAAAGGAGTGGTTCAACCCAGGTCCCGCAGCACTATTTGAAATGGGTTTGCCAGAAGGGTTTAAATCTCGAATGCAAACTCGTACGTATGGTGGTGGCCTTACGCTGCATCTTGCAGGAAGATTTGATCAAATTTGCTTTAAATTGTATGCTGCTGTTGATCAAGGACCACTCAGTAAGCATTTTGCCGATCTTAAATCGTTAAAACCAACAGAAGCTGAATTATTGGAAGCTGGCCGTTGGTGTATAACCCACGATGTGTCTGAAGAATTTGCTGCGACTTTACAAGAAGCTTTGCGAGCATTAGGGGTGCAAAATGCAAACCCTTAGTGAAAAGATTGATCAGCTACTAATTGAACTTGCGTGGGGCCTCTGGACAGAATTAGGGGTAAACGGGACAAGTCGTACTTCTAGTGATTCTTTGGTGGCGCTAGAAGAGCTTATATTGTTAACAGCTGTCATTGCAGAAAAAGATCCACGACTTCGAGATGAAGCATTAGATTGGTGTACACGGTATCACTACTTTGTTTCGATAAGTCGACTGAAGGCGCTGGTAAAAGTTTTTGATGAATCGGTAAGTGTTTCTTTTTCTTTGTTTGCTGCCACGATAAACGCCTCCTCGAAGGCCAGCTGGCCTCTTTTTTCTTTTGCAAAACCACAGAAATTTACACCGAGTGGCAAGTCAAGGGCTCCTCAGTGCGAACGGCCTGCATTGCTTAATTTAAGGCTTCGAGCGCTATTTGGGGTGGGGGCACGTGCTGACTTGATGACATTTTTTTTGACGCATGATAAGAATACATTTACGGCCGCTGATACATCTGAAATTGGGTATAGCAAACGCACTCTTGCTGACCTGTTAGATCTCTTCACTCAATCTGGGTTGTTTCAGGTAGTAGTAAAGCGAAATCAGCAACACTACTGTTTTGTAAAACGCGATCAGATGAGAAATATTGTAGGAGCATGCCCAAAAGTACTACCACAATGGAGGCATATCTTGGAGGTGTTTTTGCCCTTGCGCAGCTCTATTCAACAAATAGAAAATAAATCCCTCATTATAAAAACAGTAGAAATGAGAAATCTCCTAATAAAACTTGAAGGGAAACTATCTAGAGTAAATCTCACACCACCTCCCTTCCAGGCCGATCTAGATGCGTACTGGAATTCCTTTTCAAGTTGGATACTAAAAGCTGTTTGCACAATTTTTTACCGCTAAAGGATCGAGCACAAAAGGGCCCTTCTCAATCTGAGATTTTCTGTTTATCTTCTAAAAAAAGCGGCTATCTTCTTAATAATTCACGTTGGCCCGTTAGCTGAACTACAATGCAGGTGTTTGAAAAGCACTTGAACATGCTGCAGCAAGCGTGATATTGCCTGGGCAATTTTTTGTTTTTTTCAATGACAATCCACTTATTTAAATCAGGGTCGTAGATATTCTGAAAACCAAAGTGCAGTACTTTCCAGAAAATCGATGAATCCTTTTGGATCGACAAGATCTGGAACAAGATAGCGACCTTTCCAGCAAAAATTTTTCGGCATCTTCGGAGGGCGTGGGTGTTTATGTCTTCATTTTTTGAATTTAGTAATTGATGAAATCAGATCTGCCTGATCAAAAAAATGCTGTGCTTATTTGGAGCTGCTCTGTTATAGAAAAAGCTTCAAGCTCTGGGAGGGTATATGACTGTTAAAATGATATTTGCCACATTATTGCTTTGCTGTAGCTGGTGTTTGGCTGAGTGTTCAAATACTGCGCCTGCTGGCATGGTTTTTATTTCAGGTGGTGAATTTACTATGGGGACTACTTCAGAATCGGCTCGTGCCGACCAAAAGCCTGCTCATAAAGTAAAGGTAGATAGCTTTTACATGGACACGACTTGTGTTACCAATCGCCAATTTCAAGCTTTTGTTGAGGCTACAGGCTATGTGACTACAGCCGAAAAAGCCCCTACACTCGAAGAAATTATGAGCCAAGTGCCTCCTGGTACTCCACCGCCACCTAAAGAAGCTCTTGTTGCCGCTTCGCTTGTTTTTACACCTACAGATGGTCCCGTTCCGTTAAATAGAAGCAGCACATGGTGGAGCTGGAAAGAGGGTGCCAATTGGAAGCATCCACTAGGGGCTGATAGCACAATTGTTGGAAAAGAAGATCATCCAGTGGTACATGTCTCTTGGGATGATGCTACGGCGTATGCTAATTGGGCGGGCAAGCGCCTGCCAACTGAGGCTGAGTGGGAGTATGCGGCCTATGGCGGCAAAAATGATATACAGTATGTTTGGGGTAATGAAGAATTTAACGAAGAGAAGCCTCAGTGCAATATCTGGCATGGCAATTTCCCCTATAAAAGCACAAAACCCAATGGCTATTATGGTACAACACCCGTAAAAACCTACCCTGCTAACCCCTATGGGCTTTATGACATGTCTGGTAATGTTTGGCAGTGGTGTAGCGATCTTTATCATGCATCATACTACCAGCAGCTAACAAAAGATGGCCTAAGCACAAATCCAAAAGGCCCTATGACAAGCTATGATCCAGATGAGCCTTATGCGTCAAAGCGGGTGCATCGTGGGGGGTCATTTTTATGCCATGATACCTACTGCAAGGGCTATCAAATTACTGCCCGCATGAAAACAACCCCAGATACTGGCCTAAACCATCTGGGGTTTCGTTGTGTAAAAGATTATAAAGCCCAGTAATCAGACTCTATTCACTTGCCCTATTGTTACGGCTGCCTTCTTGCTGCAGCAACTTTTTCTCGGCCTCTGAGAGTTTCGGAGGCTCTACTTTAAGGGTAAGTTTTATGAGTTTGCCGGTAAATGTAAAGGGGGTTTGGTAGTCCTTGTCATTTACTGGGGTTCCTGTATCAGAGCCGATATCAAAGGTTTCGTCCCATTGCAAAATTAGTGGGAGTGTTCTTTTCATTTTCTTTGTGCTAACAGTTTTGCCATCAACAATCAAAGTGCCTGTTCCACCCTGGCCAATGCCACTCATGCTATTAAAGGCAAGAGTTCCGGATCCGGCGCCATCATAGGCAAAGTCAAAGCTAATCGTATGCTTTCCTGGTTTTAGTGCATCGGGTGCTTCCCAACGGATGCGCTCAATGTCAACTAAGTTCCACAAAAATACAGGCTTACCTTTAACAACATAAAAGCCCCAACCACCAAAACGACCACCCTGTGTGGCAATCATTCCCTCAACGCCAGCTTCTGGAACCTCGATCTCTGCTGTAAGCTTGTAGGAGGTATTTAGAAGGCTCGGAGCATCATCCAATGGAATGCCAGTTATGGGCGATGTGTAGACAAATTCAGTTTTTCCTGCCGTAAGGTTTGGTCGGGGAGCAATAAGTCTAGAGGCCACAGAAGAATCAAGTGGCAACACCTGATACTTTGCACACTCTACCCATAATAACTCTTGCATCTGCTTTAGTTTAGCAGGATGCGAGGCGGCAAGGTCGTTATTTTGCGTCCAGTCGTTGTTAAGGTTATAAAGTTCCCACTTAAAGCCGTTGGCAGGATCTTGGGTTGTAGGTCCCGTGATAATCCATGGAGCTCTTAGTGGAGTAGTGCTGGCAATCCAGCCATCATGGTAGATGGCTCTATCTCCCATCATCTCAAAATACTGAGTTTTATGAGTTGATGGGGCGTTGGCATTTGCCTTAGCAAAGGTGTAGACCATGCTTACGCCATCTATTGGTTTTTGAGCGACGCCATTTACGCTTTGGGGCACTTTAATCTTAGTAATTTCTAAGAGTGTTGGGACGATGTCAATTACATGGTGAAACTGATTGCGGATTCCTCCAACATCAGTAATGTGTCCTGGCCATGAAATTGCCATGCCTTGTCTTGTTCCACCAAAGTGTGAGGCAATTTGCTTTGTCCACTTATATGGGGTGTCAAAAGCCCAAGACCAAGCCACAGCCATATGTGGATAGGTCATGTCACTGCCCCATACATCATAAAAGTCTTTTAGTTGTACATCAACCGGAACATCAACACCGTTGAAAGATGCAACTTCGTTAGGTGTGCCAATGAGTGTACCTTCGGCGCTGCCTCCATTATCTCCGCTAATGTAGATAATGATTGTGTTATTAAGCTTTCCAGCATCTTCTACTGCCTGTATTACGCGGCCAATTTCATGGTCGGTATAGGCAAGGAAGGCAGCATATACTTCGGCCTGTCGCGAAAACATTTTTTTGTCATCAGCACTCAGAGTCTCCCATTTTTTTAAGAGATCATCTGGCCAAGGGGTCAGTTGTGCATCTTGCGGAATTACTCCAAGGCGCTTTTGGTTGGCAAAGGTTTGTTCGCGAAGAGCGTTCCATCCCATGTCAAATTTTCCCTTAAACTTTTCGATCCATTCGGGTGTAGGGTGGTGAGGAGCATGTGTTCCCCCTGGTACGTAGTAGACGAAAAATGGTTTTTTTGGATCGATGGTATTAAGCATATTTATGTGGCCAATGGCATCATCGGCCATTGCTGTTGTAAGATTCCAGCTTGGCTTGCCAACGTATGGGTAAATTGCCGTAGTGTTTCTAAACAAATTTGGTTGCCATTGGCTTGTGTCACCACCGACAAATCCATAAAAATATTCAAACCCCATACCTGTTGGCCACTGATCAAAAGGGCCAACTTGGCTTGCCTGGAATGCCGGGGTGTTGTGGTCTTTACCAAACCAAGATGTTGCGTAGCCATTTTGTTTTAATATTTCGCCTATTGTGGCTGAATCTTTGCCGATGATGCTATTGTATCCAGGATAACCTGTTGACTGCTCTGAAATTACACCAAATCCAACGTTATGGGGGTTGCGGCCTGTAATTAAGGCAGCGCGTGTTGGTGAGCAGAGTGCTGTAGAATGAAACTGCGTATAGCGAAGGCCTGCATTTGCAACTCTATCCAGAGCCGGGGTTGGAACAGGGCCCCCAAATGTGCTAGGTGCTCCAAAGCCGACATCGTCTGTCATGATAAGAAGGATGTTAGGTGCGCCCTCGGGTGGTACAACACGAGGTGGCCACCATGTTGTAGATTCGCTGGCATTTAGGTTAATTTCACCGCCAAATGGCAATGGTTTGGCGGGCAGTACCTCTGAGTCTATTGGTCGTACAGCTTCTGGAGATCCAAGCTTTTCAGTGTACTCATTGGTGTGTGCTGTTGTGGAAAATGATACAAGCCAGAGGAGTGTACATACTATTTTTAGCCTGTTGGACATGGCCTTTCCTTGGTTTAGTTTAAAAATTTACCTATTATCATCAGTCGGGTTTTTATGTCCATGGAATCTCTTAAAGCTTCTTGACAAATTTTGCTGCTCTATAGACGATTACTGGCTCTATTACTGTAAGGCTTTCATGTATCGATTTATCTTAGGTTTTGTCTGTTTATGTTCTGCGCTAAGCGCTACTGAAGGGGCCTTCCCACTTTATTTAAACGGGTATATGGGGCCAAAAGCCGGCTACATGCCTCCGCCTGGGCTTTATGTTCGCAATGACATTTACCATCATCCAGGTCATGCCAAAGGAGCTGCATTAGGGGGCGCTATCTCTGCCAAGACGAACGTTAAAATTTCGTTAGATCTTTTGAGTTTGACCTATATTTCTAAATTAAAACTTTTGGATGCTAATGTTGGCTGTGGTGTTTTAGTGCCGTTTGGAAGAATAAATGTTCATGCTAATCTTACCGCCACAGTGCCTACCTTAAGTGTACGACAAAATGCACTAGGTCTTGATGTGCCTACCTTGGCTCTTAACACAGTTACTCGTAAAAAACATCAGGTGGCTCATGGGATTGCCGATTCGATGGTTATACCGCTTATGTTGGGCTGGCATGCAGAAAAATATAATCTTCATGTTATTGCGTATCAGGGTGTATTTGTCCCGACAGGTGGATATAGCAAAAATAAAATTGCGAACATGGGACAAAACCATTTTGCACTAGAAACGGATGTTGGATTTACCTGGCTTAATACAAAAATTGGCACTGAAGTTTCCGCGATGACTGGTATTACAACAAATTTCACCAATCACAAGAACCACTACCGCTCAGGTGCCGGCTGGCACACTGACTTTTTTTTAGGGCAGTATCTTACCCCAAAAATGCAGATCGGTCTTTCGGGGTACTGGTTTTATCAGCTTACCCCAGATTCGGGAAGTGGCTCAAAAGCTTTGGGTGGCTTTCGCGGACATGTGCTAGGGCTTGGCCCAAGCATCTCCTATGAATTTGATATAAAGGGCTTACCTGTGATAGTTAATGCCCGCTATTTTAAAGAAACACATGCAAGAAACTATCTAAAAGGTGAAACATTCTATCTTACGGTGAGTGTTCCTATTCCATAGCGCGTAGTGTTAGTGTGAAAATAAAATTAACGTGCTGATTGTTGGTGTATTCAAAAAAAGGGCCGAATAAGATAATTCCTCTATTCGGCCCTGTCTGCGCTCAGGCTACTTTACATCGTTACAAGTAGTGCAAGCCTTTGTACAGGTTTGCTTACAATGCAGATGCAAAGTTATTGGCAAGCTTTCAGTGCCAAACATATTCACCGATGTAAGGCTGTAGGTTGCTCCCTTGGATTGTTTATCATACGCAACAGTTACTGAATATGGCCCCTCAGCAGATACTGTTTGAATCAGCTCATGGCCTTTGTAGACATAGTAGTCCGTGATAGATGAATCATTGCTTGGATTCCATGTAAGCACATGGTAGTGGCAGCCATGCCTTTTTATTTTTTTCCCACAAAAAAGATCAGGCGTCTTTGGCATGCAAGGGTCTACTGTTACAGATGCCGTCACAGGCTCCCCATAACAGCCGCTAGCCCTAGGCGTTACTGTATAGTACGCAACACCAGGGGTGTTTTTTGTCACGCGTAGCTGCTGCTGGATTATATCGCCAGTTGCACTGTAGGCGCCC
>JBGSSB010000128.1:0-7530 GCA_041737255.1 Chlamydiales bacterium
AAGTTGGTTGAGATAAAAAAGAGCCCTTTGAAGGGCTCTTTGAGAGTGTCTTAAAACGTGGCCAGAGTTGACTTAGTTTTTTAGACTCTTCTTGCGATTTTTTTTCCAAACGTGGGTTGTATTTCTACATTACCTTTATTATCTATTTTGGGTTTAGATAACTTGGATGATGCTATGGATGATGCTATTTTGGACGATCCATTAATGTATTCATTCTGCGGAATCACAAATTCCGTTTGAGGTGAATTTAGAAGAGTAGATCTTTTGCACTTTTCCATACTGAACACACCAAGAGTGCTGCTTAGATTTGTTCCAAATGGACTTAAATTCTCCGGAATAATTACTGGAGCATCTACTTGAACAAGGTCATCCCAATAATAAGTATAATCCTGCCCTGCAACCACGTTAAAATTCATAAATAATACAACACGGTTATAAACTAGTTCAGGCTTACCCGTAAAATCAAATTCAAGTTCTTCCCATACATTAGCATTTGTAACAGTAGATAGTACTTCTGAAAAACCACCCATTCCATCTTCCAGTTTGAGTAACACTGGTAAATTTGGTATTGGTGACCATACTTTTACTTTAAATACTTTATATGTTGAAATATCAATAGGATCAGCTACGTCCATAAAAGCTCCAGCGAAAGCGGCTCCAGGAGGTACGATATTCTGAGCCACTGTGGCAGAAGTATTGATTCCACTTACATCAGGATTGGAAATAACAGTAGTGTTACTACCGTTGAAATCCGTAAATTGAACTGTTTGATCCTCAAATGTTATCGGTAGATTAAATCCAGGCTCAGATGGCTGCTGTATAGCATCTACTCCAAATAGATAAAAATGTTGGTTTTTATTTCCTCCTGGAACAATACCAATAGATTCTCCAATCCCATTAAAAGGTTGTGCCCTTTGTAGATAAAGATCTCCTCCTGATACATACTGAAGAGGCATTCTTACAGTTCCTTTGGGATCGTGCTTGAATCTTCCTGTATAAGAAAGGGTATGGTAGTTGCTGCTATCTGAATGTGTCATAACCAGACCCATATTACCTTTATTGTCAACATTAACTCCGGCATATAGAGCGTTAGTGGTGCCATTATCAACATTACCAACCTGCAAAAGGGAGCTGTTTGTGTCGTCAATTTCATACCATCTTACTACAGTTCTTTCAAAGTTTGAAGATTCTGAAAATGCAACATGTGCCGCCCATATCTTATCTCCACGAAGAGTTGCAGAACCAAAAAATTGAAGGGTGAAAGGACGAAAGGCATTTAGCCCCAAGTTATTAGGATTGAATTGTGGGGGCAACTGTGGAATGGAGGGGGTCCCAAAATCACTTCCGCCTACATAATAGGGCACTTTAATGTCTCTAATAACTAAGTTAGCCGCAGGCGTTCCTACATTCTCAACACGCAACAAACGTAAGGTGTCTCCTTGAGCAAAAAAGTCGTAATCTTCAAAAGTGGTAGGTTGAAGCATAACTACCTTACCAATTTTACCACAACAATCCCTAGTGGGCTGAATGGGTCTAACGTAACCTATAAAACTGTAAATACCTAGAGGCCCACTGTCATAAATTAATTCCATACCAGTGTTGGAGAGGATTTTTTGCAAGTCATAAGCCAGCAGCACTCCACCAGTGTTAACGTATGAGTATGCACCTAGATAAACTGCTTCATCGTCCACTGCAACGACAGGGAAATCGACTCCAAAAACTCCATCAACTTGCGTATTAAATGTATTCCAGTCATCAACAGAACGGGGGGTGCTGGTCTTTGACACTGCAAGAAATATATCCGTTTTTTCTGGGGTCGCAAATGGATTAAATGCCACAAGGAAAAACAGCCCCGTCCGTTCGTCATATACTGAATTAGGGTCACCAACAAGTGGAACATTTTCTAGCTGAGGATAATCGGAAACTTTAAATAACCCGGGTTTCTCATCTGTTCCAACAAGGGAAAAAGATGTAATTTCTGTTAGTGTTTCCCTATCAAGAATAGCAGCACTTGAAGTAACAGTAGTAAGAATGGTATCACCACCTACTGAAATCCATGGATCAATACGAGGGTCGGGTATGCCCCCTTGACCGGCAAGTATGGGTTGTAATTCCGCGAGTTTAGGCCAGCCTAAAACGTGCTTTTTTACGGCTTCTGTTGTAAATCTACCGACATTTTCGCAAGCAGCATTTTGTCGCTGCCTTACTTTGGCTTGCTTTTTTTTGCTTTTACTTTGTTTTAGGCTTTCTTGGAGGTGAGCCGATGAGGGCTGTTTTTTGCTAGCAAATGCAAAAGTAGGGGCGCCCATAATCATTGCGCATACGGTGAGCATTGTAACTAAGATTTCTCTTCTTTGCATAGGATATTATCCTCAAATCAGGGTTTAAGATCTGTCCTCAAAATAGTTTTTTGGGTAAACAAATCTTTTCGATGTAGCTTATAACTTTATGTACAAATGCTGTCAATAGATGAACATCAACAACACTAGCCCCCGATTGTAAAGAATCAGGCGCTGCGGGGCTTCAGGGACTGCTGAAGCCCAATCAATAATTTCCTGAAGTTTGACATTGGCTACCAGTGCATTGATTGCTCAGAAAGTGTTAAATATTTTATCTTTTCATTATATAGTGAAAAGTGCACTATAATGAAAAGTCGGTGCAATATGGTGCAGGGGAAATCATGAACAAATTACTCTATACGAATAGCTCAAATGCGGAAATCAATGTTTATGCCGATAAGTCGGCATCGATTCTTGAATGGCTTTTACTAAGTGGGAAGAAAAGGAAAATTTTCTCAATCAGCGAAGTTCTGAGAGATATAGGCGTAAGCATCGGATTAATTCAAAAAGTATTTAAGCAGCTGGTTTTTTACGGCTATTTGAAGACGGAAGGATTTGGAACCTCTAAAAGATTCATTCTATCAAAGCCGAAGGCATTATTAGAGAGTTGGACGGAATCATATAATATTACCAAAAAATGTAAAATGTGGAGTTATATTTCCGCTTACCGTGGCAGAAAGGAATTATTCGAGGCTATTAAAAAATCTAATGTAGCTCAACAAGTTGTGGTGGCTCTTCATTCGGCATCGGATCTGCATAAGTGTAGTAATTCTAATTTGGAGACGTTAGAGCTTTACGTTCCTGATATGAAAAATAAACCCATGATAGAAAAAGCTCTTCGATTAGAGCCACAAAGTAGGGGGTATGATGTTTTGCTCATCGAGCCTTATTATAAACACATGGTTCATTCTTGTTTTCAGTCTGAGAAAGAGCTGCATTCGACTAGACCTATTTTAACCTATTTGGATCTTTTTCATTTCCCACTAAGAGGAATTGAGCAAGCGGAATACTTAGTAGAAAATAATGGCGAAATGAGAGAAATTTTTTCAAGTGGAAGTTTGTAAGAAATGGATTTTGTAAAAGAGGACAAAATTATTTCAGACTTCCTGAAATCCCTAGGTCCTTGGTGTCCTTATGTTGTAATAACAGGAGGGTATGCTCCTATCATTTATAAGAGCTATTTTTCCGATTGTAGTATTGGCAATCCTCCCACAGGAACCAGGGATATTGACTCCTTAATTCCGCGCAAAATACCACTGATTTCAAAAGAGAGTATTGCAAGTTTTTTGTTAAAATCTGGTTTCCAACAGTCGTTTACGGATTATCTAGACCCTGCAACAGAATTTTATAAGAAAATTATTGAAGATGTGGATGTGGTTGTGGAATTTCTAACGGATGATTCTGTTAGAACCAACAAAGAAAAAAATGTATTGATTGCGGGAGTTGTGGCGCAATCTTTAAGTTATTTGAAATTAAGCCTTGATAATGCATTGCCCTTTTTTACGTTGTCGGGAGAAAGGGGATTTGTGGTATCCCCGGAAGCGTGGATTTTTAATAAAGGATTAGTTTTTCCTAAGAGATCTGATAAGAAAAAAATTTACAAAGATCTTTATGGAATCTGGTACGTAGGGACGCAACTTGGGGACTTATCGGATCAGGCGATTGAACAATTAAAAAAACTGTCATTGCAACAGCCCTCGTGGTTTAGGACGTTTACTAAAAACCTTTTGATCTGGCAGCAAGGGGCTGTGCCATCGGATTGGTTAAACTTGGAAAGGCAGGATCAATTTGGAAACCTTAGAAAAATAGACTTTCAAATATTAATAGAGAGGCTATTGAATTAAAGTTTTTTAAAAAATGTATCAAGAAACTCACGGTTATACTTGTATATGCGCGTGTGAGTGGTGTCCCAGGTTCCAATTTTTACAGTATAGCCAATTGTAGCAATGGCTTTATTTAATCGTAAAAGCGGCATTACGTCGTCATATTTAGGTATTGGGCGAACAGTTGCATAGCCTTCTAGAAAGGATTTTTTGTTGGCAGGGTGTGTGGGCCATTCACCATGTTCCATAGAGCAAAAATCTTCCTGGGCAAAGCCTGCACGGGCTGATGCCCAATCGATAATTCCTTGAAGCTTGCCATCATCTACCAGCACATTACCGGGGCGAAAGTCGCGGTGTATTATACATGGGCCATCTACTGTGTCTAAAAGATGAACGTGTGAGTCGTAATACTCACGGCACTGTCTAAGCAACGCTTTAGGTAGGTGAGTGGCGCATTCCTCAAAGCCCTCTTCAAACTTTAGGGTAAAGTGTGTGCGCGCATCAGGGCGCAAATTTTGTGGCTCTATAAGATCGCCGTAGCCTGCTTGTTGGTTGAGGTGAATGCGTGCTAAGCTGGAACCCATCTCATAGGCAAGTGTTTCGGTAAAGTCTTTTATTTTGAGTAGCGCGCCTTGTAAGCATTCCATCAAAATAGCACCGTTAACGGTTTCTTCTGGCTTTACTACTTGGATGATTCGTGGCACAGCTACAGTAGGTGTTGCAGTTGCAAAGTGATTCAAAAAATAGACTTCGCGTAAATAGTCGTTAGGGCGATTGCATATTTTTAAAATGAGCTCAGTGCCAGAGGTAAGAGTAACCTTATGGACCACGGCTACCATTGCATCTTCGTGATCTATGCGCGAAAAGCTAGCTTCTTGAAGGTTGAGGCGTTCTTGATACAAGGTGATGGGGGTATTCAAAAAGATTCCTCACTAGTTCTTGTGGTTATTTGAGATAAGGTCTTATTTTTTTTGAGTGACTCAGGCTATTTCACTGGTATTCTTTATAAAGAAATGAGGCTATTGTATCAGGATGGTATGTTTCAAAATATAGCCTGTCTTTTGGCCCCCAGTCACTATCCCATAGTGCGACGGTTTGTTCATCTTCACCTTGCGATCGGTCTCTAGCTTTGGCTCGCTGTAGTGCTAATTCCTGCGGGCATGCGATCCATATGCTTACGTCAAAATATGGCATAAGCTTAGGCTGTAGTAACCTGACACCCTCGACGATAATAACCTTTGGCAGCTCTTCATCACAAAATATGGCCTCGCCCTTACAGCCCTTGCCTTCATAACGAAGCTTTTTACCTGCAAGGACATCTTCAAGAATCTTTGTAAGAAGAGGCCAATTGCTTTGATCAAATATTCCAGGACCATCAGGATTTGGTCCATAAAGATGATCAATCAGAACAATTTGGCTATCTTTACCCCCAAAATAGGTATTCAGTCTTTCTGCAAGATAAGACTTACCAGACCCGCCAAATCCAGATATAGCTATAACAACATGGGGCTTTTTTTTGAGCAGCGATTCAACTGCAGTAATGAGTGTGTTGTAGCCAATAGAAGGAGCTGTCTTTTTCTCTGGTACTTTACGTGTGGAAGTAGTGCAATGTTCTTTTACTGGGGGAGATGGTGGTGTGATGCTCATTAGTGAAAATTCCCCATATATGATGAAGTATTATGGAATAGTTGCAATTAAATGAAAATTGAAAAAGAGGGAGGCTCCTTATTTACAAAGTGAGAGATTGATTAGACCTTAGTGGACTTCTTAGTAGATCTGTAGAGAAAATCCTCTAATGTTTGGCAAATAAGTAGGAGCGCTCTAGATTCTGCAAGATGGTCACAGCCAAGTCTGTTGGCATGCATGTGAATTATATTTTTTACTACGGACTTAAGCTTTTCACTTGGTAAGGTTTTTGTGTGTTCAATAAAGTGAGTTATTGAATTCGCTCGTAATTTTTCAGCGTGTAAAAATAATTCTGCGTGTCGAGATGGAGGCATATTTGACTGAGAAAAAAGTTCAAATATGAAATTAGATATTTGTTTTTTATGTTCTCTAGAGCCTATCAAAAGGGTTTTATCCTGCGTATAGGTTTTTAGCAGGGCGTGCGCATCGGTTGCTGAGTAGTAGAGTTCCTGTATAAATTTAGCTATACTTAAGACTTCGAAAACTTCTTTACTCACTTTGAATTGTTTGCGATCAAATGCGTCTAGTAGTGCAACCGTTGCCTTTGAATCTGAACAAAAAAGTTGCTCCACGTAGGGCAGTAGTGTAACTCCTCCATATTTTTCAATTTCTCTTTCGTATGTGTCAATAGTAAGATGGTTGATATAGCCTTTTTCTATCCAAATCTCTGTATCTTCTTTTAGCAGCATTAAGAAAGAGTTGAATAGCTCTGCTGATGGCAGGTGAAAACGCACTCTTAGATGTCGATGGGAATCTTTATAACGAAGAAAAAACCAGTCCTGAATACCTAGTTGCTGCTCTATGCGTTCAGTGAAGGGTGTTAGCTGGTTGAGTAAAAAACTATTTTCACTTTCATTTCCAATGTAAAATTTAATGTAGAGCCACTCGCTACCTGGTACTTTAGAGCGATCTTGAATAGATATGTTAGGAATCTCTTTTGGTATAAAAATGGAATCAGCTGAAGCGGAAAGTTCTTTTTTATATGGAACTACAATCTCTGTTGCATGTTCTCCTTCGAGACTTTGTACACCAGCATGTTTTATAAATTCTTTAAACTGAAGCTTTTTGCCTGCTATAATTTGATCGGCAATCTGTTTTCTATGAGCTGGGTGTGATGCGTCTAGCAGCAAAAGTTGATCTTCACGTGCCCAGAAAAAGGTTGTGGGCAGTTGCCATTGGTTACACCATGTATCAAATTTTGCCAAAACATGTTCTGGGGAATTTTTAGAACAATCTTCAAAATAGAGATTCCACGTTGCCAGAGATATAAGAGTGTTTTTATAGCGAACTCTTGGGAAAAAAGTGGCATATTCAGCTGTTTGACCCCATGAAAATGGCTCAATTGGTTTAGTTTTTTCGTTCGTTACAAGCAGCATAAATTGTATTGGGTCTGGAGCAAAAGAAAGATTTAGTCGGTTAGTTACGTGAGCATTAATTTCTGCTGATCCATCTTTAACTGTTAGAAAAAATCTGTCTAATGTCGCCCCTACGTAAATGTCATTTAGGGTGAGGTCTCCTGCAGCCTGATTTTTCCCATTTATATCTAAGCGATATGCACGGTATGAAGGGCTTGTGGCGACATTTGCGGTTCTAGTTGCATATGGCCAGTATGAAACATCCATAAATAGGGCATGTTGTTCCAGGGCTTCTTCTTTTTTAAGGAATGTTTTTATTTTTTCGTG
>JBGSSB010000154.1:0-21704 GCA_041737255.1 Chlamydiales bacterium
GTGGGTTTGTAGTGACCACTTCTAAGGCAGGCACTTGTGAGTTTTCCCTCTTCAACTATAAACTCGCCGGCGCATTGCACAGGAGCTCCAGCAAAAAATGACGTGTGATGGAATTTTCCTTTTTCTTTGGTGCCGGCCAGGAGCATCTGCGGGTTACCACCAAGTACAAATATGTACCAGCCATCTTCTGGTGTTTTATTTCCTATCTTCACCTTTTTTTTTGTAAAGGTAACGGCGTATTTATCACGATCTTTTGAAGAAAGGTATGTAATGGCGTTGTTTTTTAAGTAGCGAATGTCTTTGCCTGAGATATTTTTTGCCATGTACGTTTCTAAGGACTGCTTAGAGTTGCTTTTTCTCCATTTGGCGATAATTTTTTTAGCTTTTTTCGAGTAGGCATATGGATGAACTACTTTTATTTTGCCTTTTGTTTCTGCTTTTGGGTTTTTAATAAGGCCTGCTGTTTCAAGAGCATAGCCACGGCTAGCAAAGCAGTATTTAGAATGGTAGGCAACACGGTCCTTCAGTTCTTCAAGGCTATCTGGGTGGTTTTTCCCCCACTTGCGTATGTAAAGCTCATTGAGTGCAGCTCCGGCAAATCCCCATGCCCGGCTATCGTAGTGTTCGGGGGCCTTCAGCATAGTTTCTACTGTTTTTATGAGCTTTTTGTCTTTTATCAGTTTAAATTGCCTGTTCCAAGCTTTTGCTTGTGTCTTGGAAGGTGATGCATATATTTTTTTTGTTGCTTTTGGTAGTCGTGCAATTTTCATATATCCCCAACTATTGAAGTTGACCGGGTATATATAGCAATTATACAAAAATAAGGCAAGATGGGGAGGAACCGAGAGATAAAGTTTTCTTGAGCCCTATTGTTAGGACTCAAGAAAAGCTGACATTAGGTCCAAGCAGATGACTTAGAGTGTTTGCACGCATAGGCAACAACAATGCCTTTTACGATGCCTGGAATGATAAACGGCACAAAGCCAAGAGAAAAGGCTTTAGATGCACCTACAAAAAGAGCAAGCCAGCTTACGCCAAAGGCATAAAGAGTCAAGCTGCCAAGTGTGCAGGCTACAAGCTGCGTAACAAAGGTATCGCGGCCGATTTTCTCTCTGAAAGAGGCCATTACAGCAACACAAGCTAAAAAGCCAAACAGGTATCCTGCCGATGGCTGTAAGAAGTGTGCAAAGCTGCCTCCAAAGTTTGCAAAGACAGGAGCTCCTAGCGCACCTAAGCATAGGTAGCTAAGAACTGTTCTAACCGCAGTTGCTTGTGGGTAGAAGAGTCCTATAAGAAGGACAGCTGCCGTCTGCATAGTAATAGGGACGGGCTGAAGGGGAATTGACACCTGAGCAGAACAGGCAAGCAGTCCTACTCCAACAAGAACTTTTGTAAGTTCATTTTTTAAAATAGCTACATTTTGGGCTTTCGCATTCAAAGTTGAAGCCATAACATCCTCCATGGGGGTTATACGGTAAATCATCACAAGCTAGCCGATTTAAGTCAACAATCTACAGCTTTGCAAGTTCTGCTTGTACGACCGCTAGTTGTTTTTCAGATTGCTGTTTAGAGTCCATAAGCTTTTTTACAATATCTTGTGGGGCTTTTTCCAAAAAGTTTGCATTAGATAATTTTTGGTTGAGGCCAACAAGTGCTACATTTAGCTTTTCTTCTTCTTTTACAAGACGTAGCTTTTCTTGTTCCTTCATTTCGGTGGGCACTAGCACACATAGTTGAAGGCTGTTAATCATTGCTTTAGAGCCATTTTCTGAAGGAAGCTCTGCTGCAAAGATTAGCGATTTGTTTTTTACAAGAGCATTGAGTAGGTATGCATGCTCTTTTGCAAGGGTAAATTCAGGGTCGCTTTCTTTGCCGATTACACATACATCACAGGCCAAACCAACGGGAACTTTCATCTCTCCGCGGATGTTGCGTATTGCGTAGGTAAGCTTTGAAAGAAGCTCAAATTTTGATTCAACGTCCTTTGATGTAAAGGCATCAAGCGGCTGAGGATAGGGGCTTACTATGCAGCCTTTAGCTTTGAGGGCTGTAAGGGCTTCTTCAGTATAGGGGTCTGTTGCTCCATTAGAAGCTGTTTCAAAGCGCTCTTTAAGTAGCTGGAAGAGCTCTTCAGTAATAAAGGGCGCCATCGGGTGAAGCAGGCGAACGGCTTGCAGAAGCACAATAACAAGCATTTTTTGTTTGTTTTTTCGGACCGCTTCGTTTTGTGATTTTCCAAAGAGTACAGGCTTAATAATTTCAAGGTAGTAGGCGCAAAACTCATTCCAGAAAAAGTCGTATGCCCCTGTTGTGGCTCTGTCAAAGGCATACACAGCAAGCGAGCGGTGAACTTCTTTTGTTACGTCGTTAAGGCGACTTAAGATCCAGTGATCTTCTAGCGAAAGTAGCGACTCATCAAGCCCTTCTGCAAAGGCCTTTGCATCAAGGTCTTCTACATTCATAAGAACAAAGCGGGTACCATTCCAAATTTTATTGGCAAAGTTTTTATACTCTTCAAAGCGTCGTCTATCAAGGTCTATCTGCGGCATGCTTGTAGCGCTAGAAGCAAGTGCCATGCGGCAGGCATCTGTGCCATATTCATTAATGATTTCGTATGGGTCTATGATGTTACCTTTTGATTTGGACATCTTTTCCCATTTTGAGTGGACATCTTTTGGTTGGGCTTTGCCAAGGTCATATTCTTTGCGCTCATCTTCTGTTACATAGGCAACACTACCGCCTTCTGGATGTCTCCAGTAGGACTTGCCGTAGATAAGGCCGTGTAGGTATGTTTCAGGGAAGGGTATTTCTTCCATAGCAGCATCACACATCATCAGCATGCGAGCTACCCAGAAAAAGAGGATGTCATGACCGGTGATAAGGGTAGCGTTGGGGTAGTATTTTTTTAGCTCAGGAGTAGCCTCTGGCCAGCCTAGTGTTGCACAAGGCCAAAGCGACGACGAAAACCAGGTGTCTAAAACATCAGGGTCTTGTTTCCAAAGCTCTGGGTTTTTTTGAACTTCTGGTGGCTCGCCCTCGCCATCGTAGCATATCATCTGTTCTGGATCGTCACGATGGTACCAAATTGGGATGCGATGTCCCCACCAAAGCTGGCGGCTTATACACCAGTCGTGTAGGTTGTCTATCCAGTGGTAGTAGGTAGCTTCCCATTGAGCTGGCTGCACTTTTACCTTGCCTGTCTGCACGATTTCTTTTAAGTGAGTTTTGTAGGCTGTAAGCTTTACAAACCACTGCTTTGATAGATGCGGCTCGATAATAGCTTTTGAGCGATAGGAAACCCCAATGCGGTTGATGTGGGGGACTGCTTTTACAAAATAGCCTTTATCTTTCATTGCCTGAAGGGTGGTTTCACGAGCCTGAAGCATAGTTTGGCCAGCAAACTCACCACCATTTTCATTAATTTTTCCATCACCTGTCATGATGTTAATCATTTCAAGGTTGTGGCGTTGACCCATGAGGTAGTCGTTGTGGTCGTGAGCGGGAGTAATTTTAACTGCACCAGTACCAAATGTGGGGTCAACCATATCGTCGGCTATTATAATGAGCTCGCGGCCAGTAATTGGTTGTAGAGCCATTTTACCTATAAATTGGCGGTATCGCTCATCTTTAGGGTGCACGGCAATAGCTGTGTCACCAAGCATTGTCTCAGGTCGTGTTGTTGCAAACTCAATTGACCCAGAGCCATCTTTAAGAGGGTAGGTAAAGTGCCATAAGAAGCCTGATTTTTCTTCGTATTCAACTTCGTCATCGGCCAAGGCTGTTTGGGTGACGGGGTCCCAGTTTACAAGGTAGTCTCCGCGGTGAATGAGGCCTTGAGAAAAGAGCTTTTTAAACATAACACGAACAGCATGACAATAGCCTGGATCCATGGTAAAGCGCTGGCGCGACCAATCGCATGAAGAGCCTAGTGCTTTTAGCTGGCCAATGATTTCGCCTTCACTTTTTTCTTTCCATTCCCACACAATTTTTAAAAAATCATCGCGTGAAAAATCGCTGCGTCTTTTGCCGCTTGTTTGCATAAGCTGCCGCTCAACTACAGCTTGTGTGGAGATGCCTGCATGGTCAGTTCCTGGCATCCAAAGGGTGTCAAAGCCGCTCATGCGCTTATAGCGAATAAGAATGTCTTGAAGTGTGTTCACAAGGGCATGGCCCATATGCAACACGCCTGTAACATTGGGAGGAGGAATCATGATGCAGTAAGGAGGCTTATCTGATGTAGGATCTGCTTTAAAGAGCTGGTTTTGCTCCCAAAATTGATACCATTTTTTTTCAACATCACTGGCAACAAAGGCTTTTGGTAGTTCTGGCATAAAATTTTCCCGTAAATGCCAAACATACTACAGCAATTTTGTGAATAACTCAAGGCCTTGAGAGTTGATGGCTGCTTTTGCTCTGTTGTGGCTGATCTTATCTAATGTGTTGATAATTAGTGACTTAATTGACCCTATTTTTTTTAAACTTTTAATTATTATTTATGATAAAAAAGCGGTGTAATCATTTTTTTTAAAAAGGACCGTTATGGAAGATGTTGCTAAGTGGTCAAAGAGTCGATGGGATACATACGTTCCTGAAAAGCACTTTGAATTAACCGATCCAGAAAAAATAGCATATGGGCGAAAATATACTTCAATACTTACTCGTGCCTGGAAGTTTTTTTCTCCAAAGAAAACCGAATTTTACATACAGCAAGCAACTAAAAAATTGCACTCGAGCGAAGCTGATTATCTGAAATCTATTCAAAAAAATAACGAATGGATTACGTTGCTGCTGCAGAATGTAAAGCATCAGCAAATGCTAGCACCGGTCATCCATAAACTTGAAACTGAAAATGAACTTGTAGAAGGCTTGTTGGCAATAGGGCTTGCTTTGCCAAAGCGTGAGGCACAGGCACTGGCTCAAACGTCATTACATAGTAGCGAGTTTCAAAAGCCACTCTTAGTGCTCCAACAAATAAAAAGCCAGTTTCTGGATGAGTTTCATACCTTGCTTCATTCAGCAACACAAAAAAATCTTGACGTTCTTTTGACCCTTAACGAAATTGCCGACTTGGGTTCTGAAGCTAAAAAAGAGCAACTAGTACAAAAGATGAGAGCTCATGAAGAAGGCCTTGTCAAAATGAAAATTCAAGAGGTTCATCAAGCGCTAGAGCCTGCTAGGCAAGCTTTTAAAGAGGCAACTAGTGAGTTATCATCGATAAAAAATAGACTAGCGCAAGCAATGAGCCAAGAGCAAAGAGCACTTGAGGAAATTTCGAATAATAAGAATCGTATGGTAAATCTCAAGCTCACACTAGATGCAATGCCAAGTGAACTAGAGGCACAAAAAAAGGCCATAAAGCAGACAGCTTTTTTTTCACCAGAGAGAGCTGAATTGAAAGTGGAACATGCTAAAAGTAAAAAGCAGTTAGAGGATGCCAAAATAGAAGTGCAAAGGCTTTTACAGTCAGGACAAAACATTGATGAGTATATCGCTCAATTTAATATGCAAGCAGATGAATTTATTACTGTAAAAAGCGATGTGCCAAAGCTCACTAGACAAGCCGCTAATCAAGAGGCTGTAGTGGGTAAATTAGGATCAAAGATTAATGATCGAGAGATGAAAATAAAAGAGCTAGAAGAGCAGCAGCAAACGTTAGATACTGTCGTCCGAGCTGAGGTAGCGCTAAAAGATGAGGTATCGGTGGTAAAAGAGCTTTTTAGGTACGCATGTATGGATCCTATTGTAGCATTGCAAAAGCCGCCTCGCATAGCTGTTACTGTACAAAAAGAGGTAGTTGCGCCATTGATGGCTAAACAACAGATGGAACCAAAAAGTGCTGTTGTGTCCCAAATAGGGGCTCTTACAAAAAAGCTTAAGAGTAATCCATTAGCTATTTTGAACCTTCTTTTGCCAGCCTTGAGGCCGTTGATTTCTCCGGATGCTAAAAAGCACGTAGAAGAGTCCCTGCAAGAGCTCGTGCAATTTTTATTCGGAGTCATAGATGTAGAGGTTTTTACTCGGAAGTTGCAGCGCCCTTTGCAGGCCATTTCACAAGCGCTGTTAGAAAAGGCTTCTAATAATTCGAATAAAGAACTCCTGCAGATTGTAGAGCTTACCGTGCAAAGTAGTCTTAAAGCCAATGAGACAAAAATAGCGGATGGTTTTTTTGACGCGATGGCTCAGCTTAAAAAAACTCCAAATAAAAAAATGACTCAGGTTCTGGAAAACAAAGGAAAAATTAAACTTTTGATAAATACGGCGGCTGGTCGACTGACGCTTTGCAGATTGATTTTGCCACTGATACTTCCACCGCGTATTTCTGACGAGCAAAAAAAAGCAGTTCAAGTTGTTTTTGCCGACATCCTTGCTACCCTTGCCAAGACAAAGATGACAGCCCCTATTTTTGAGCTTTTAGATAGCATGAAGAAATATTTAGACGGTAAAGTCGATGAGGGGCGCTTTAAGCTGGAGGCTGCTCAAACAATTCAAAAAATTATCTCGCTTGTAAATGTGAACATTATACAGAAGATAGACCTAGCGGCAGCTCTTGCTGTCATTGCCCAATAGCCCGCTATTCACTCATGTTTTTGGAGTGCACATGCTGGCAGGATTGACAAGGATGTCAAAATGTTCTGAGGTAAAGAGGCCAAGTTCAAGGCCGGCTTGCTTTAGTGTTTTGTCTTCGAGGTGGGCTTTTCTAACAAGTTCGGCGGCCTTGTCGTAGCCAATGTGGGGAGTTAGGGCAGTTGCTAGCATGAGGGAGTTGTTGAGGTGTGTAGCAATCTGCTTTGTGTTGGCTTTAAGCTCTTTTAGGCACTTTTGGGTAAAGCTTGTTACCGCATCAGATAAAAGGTGAATAGAGCGCAAAAGGTTATAGGCCATAAGTGGACGCATAACATTTAATTCGAAGTTACCTTGTGTTGCTGCAAAGGCTATGGCTGTATCGAAGCCCATTATCTGCGTGGCAACCATCATAAGTGCCTCTGACTGGGTAGGGTTTACTTTGCCTGGCATTATCGAGGAACCGGGTTCATTTTCGGGCAAGAGCAGCTCTGCTATCCCACAACGTGGCCCTGAAGCCATCCATCGGATGTCATTTGCTATTTTGTATAGTGAGCAGGCAAGGCGCTTAATGGCTGACGAGGTTGTCACTATGGCATCGCTTGTAGCAAGTGCTGCAAAGCTGTTTTTAGATGGGCTAAAGTGACTTTTAGTAAGTGTTGAGAGTGTTTTGCAGGCAGCTTTACCAAAGTTTTTCGGCGCGTTTAAGCCTGTGCCAACAGCTGTGCCTCCTAGTGCCAAAGTATGAAGCTCTTTTAGGCTTTCTTTAAGTACACTTATGCCGCTTTCTACTTGATGGGCATAGCCTGAAAATTCCTGACCTAGGGTTAAAGGGGCGGCATCCATGAGGTGGGTGCGGCCAATTTTAATAACCTTTTTAAAGGCAGTAGCTTTAGTTTCTAGCGCATTTTGTGCATTTGTTAGCGACGCAAGTAGCCGATTTTCAATTTCAAAACAGGCAGCAACATGTATGGCACTTGGAAATACATCGTTAGACGACTGTGATTTGTTAACATGGTCATTTGGATGCACAGGATGCTTTGAGCTGTGTTTATGGCCTAAAAGCTCGTTAGCGCGCGTTGCGATAACTTCATTTACATTCATATTGGTTTGTGTGCCAGAGCCTGTTTGCCAGATTACAAGTGGAAACTGGTCGGAGTAGTTTCCATCTAAAATCTCATCGCAGGCAGATACAATAGCTTGCATGATGGGTTTTTCAAGTAGCCCTAACTGAAAATTTGTGATTGCACAGGCTTTTTTGACTACACAGATTGCAAGGATCAACTCTATTGGCATTTTTTCAATACCAATCTTAAAGTTTTCTAGCGAGCGGGCGGTTTGTGCCCCCCAGTAGCCATCTTTTGGAACCTCTACAGCTCCTAGTGTATCTTTTTCTAGGCGAGTCTTTTTAGCCATCTACATCCTCATCGTATCTGCTTTGATCCTATACAGCTCTAGGGGTATGAATTGCTAGATATTTTTTGTATTTAAGGGCTCTTCAGATTCATTTGGCGAAGTTACTTTGTTGTCGTCTCATCATAAATAACAGCTGAAATCTGACCTTGGTCTTCGAATATAGCAAAAATATCATCAATAGCGGGCATTTTGGCGTTATTGACGACAACCATGTACGCATAGGTATGGCCATTTTTCCCCTTGATGTAGCCAGCTAAGGCTTGGGTAATCAAGAAAAAATTGCCAGTAGCATTGTTGAAGGATATGCCAGTGCCTGGTTTAGCGTAAACCTGGCCTACAGCATCACTATTTTTAGCAACGTCCGCTAACGAGCCATCTATTCCTAGTATGGGAAGTGCTTCATAAAAGTTTGTAAAATGGCTCTTTGATTTTTTGTAGACATGCTCTAAAAGCTCTACTTCAGCTTTAGGGGTTAACCTATTTTCATTACCACCTGCTGCGTCATTAAATACAAAGTCATAGGCTGACAGTTTAATTTTTTTCATGGTAAATTGCCCAAGTAAGAGCATTCCTTCATCGAAAGTTTTTTTATTGTGATGTGCAGCAAGTAACATCGGCACAAGATCGGCCCCTAAATTATGGCTTACTTTTAAAATAAGCTTGGCATATTCGGTAAGTGGTGGCGATGTCCAAAGTGCTACAGGTTCAAGAGTGTTGTAGGAGGCTTTTGTAGTAGGGGGTTCTTTTGTGGCATTTACCTTTATTCCTTGCTGCTGCAGAGCCTGGATAAGAGCACTGCGAGCAAAAACTGCAGGATCTTTAATGGTAGACGTTCGCACGATGTTGTTTTGATCAGCAGGAATGGTGCCAGTAATTGTAATGTTGTGGCCTGTTATATCAGATGATGTAACTAGTTCAAGCTTTGATCCAGAAGCTACGGTTTTTACCTGATTGTTAACAGTGTATCCCGGCACCTCTGGTCGCCAGGTGATTGAGGCAGCTTCTCCTATTTCACTTGGATTTACCACTATGTCAATTAAATTTTCGTTAATAAATATGGGCGAAAGAGTCATCCCGCGTTGTTTAGATTCCTCAAAAAGGCTCGTGTCAATGAGTACATCGCCATTTATTGCCTTGATGCCTTTTTGATGAACCTGTTTGGCAAGTTCATTTATGCCATGTAACGGATCTTCTTTTGTTAAGATAACACCAGGAAGCGAGTTGGCATATACGTGATCAAACTTGGTGAAATTAATTGTATTTGGATTTGGCTCTCTTCCTCCCATTGTAAGATCGCCTGATGCGACGAGTACAA
The DNA here is from genome assembly GCA_041737255.1 of Chlamydiales bacterium. Taxonomy (GTDB): domain Bacteria; phylum Chlamydiota; class Chlamydiia; order Chlamydiales; family FEN-1388; genus SZAS-7. The sequence continues at coordinate 9,293 of JBGSSB010000154.1, forward strand.
GGTTGCCAACTAGTTCACCGTTTTTGATAGTGCCTAAAGCGTATATAGGCGTTTTAAAGCGCCAATCATCACCAAATGTCGCAAGAAGAGCCTCTGTTGTAAATAATTTTGTGGTGGATCCTGGGGAGAAGAGCTTGGTTGCATTTAAATCATACAAGATTTCTTGGGTTTCTAAGTCCTTAACATACAAGCCCCACAGGGCGGTGTCATATTTTGATTGATTCATGATTTTTTGAAGAGCAACTGGCAGCGTTGGTGCATTGGCTTGCAAGCTCGAGAGCGCGAAGAGTAGTAGAGCTAGTAGAGGCGTTTTGCATATTTTGTGCAGGTTCATGAGTGCTCCTTTTTCTCAGTACATGCACGACTCTTGATTTTTCTTGGTATTTAAATTTATTTGTAATAGTATAAGCAAATATTTGTTTAAAGTGGGGAGTGCAGTATGTGCACCCTACATCATTAAAGGTCTTACGTATGGCATCAGTAGAAGGAAAATTTTATAGCGACCAGAATCAACCTGTGTCAAACAATACTCCTATTGAAAATAATTTCAAAGCGGGAGGGAAGAGTCATACGGTAAAGAGTCATTTTGCCCGGGCGGGAAGGGAAGATCATGTAGCTCAATCGGTTTTTGATTCGCAGCGCTCCAGTCAGTCAAAGCCGGCAAGTCATGACTATACGGCTTCTTGTCATCAGGATCAGCAGGCGACTACAGCTGAAAATATTGACGAAGCTCGCACACCCATTTTGCCGAGAAAACGACAAGGCCCACCTGCGTATGCTGCACCTCAGCCTCCTAAAAAAGATACGTTTGAAACCATGGACACCCCACCAATTAGCCGTAAAAAGCGACCAACCACCGAAGATTTGAATACCATGGACACGCCCCCACTTCCTCGTCGAGGGGCCTCTAAAAAAGATACGTTCGAAACCATGGACACACCACCACTGCCACGAAAGGTGTTAAGTCCCCAAGAAAAGTATGAAAAACAGTGGAAAGCCGATGGCAGGTGGCAAGAAAGTGATGAAGCAGTGTGGGAGGTGCTATCGGATCCTTCACAAAAAGAGTATGCCGTCTTGCAGGACCCTGATGATAACGGAAGCTATTACCTTGCGGTCAAAAAAGATGGTGACGTTTGCTATGTTACCTACCCAAAATCTGACTTTATTAACCATGTTTCTGCCTATAAAACTGAACAAAAAATTAGTCAGTTTATACGTAGCCTTATACCCTATAGTGTTACTGCAACAGATCTTGATAAAATTGCAAAAGGCCAGACCATTGTAGACAGGCTGGAAATTACCCATGGTATCCAAGAAATAGAAAAAGGGATAAGTAATAGTGAACTAACTTCAGAAGATGCGCTAGAGATTCTTGCTAAAATAGTTGATAAGGATCCAGGCGATAAAAATGCGGTAAAAAAAGACGCAAAGAAAGCAACACTGCTAACCAATACAGACCACGATAAGACTCGCAACCCCGCCCTGGATACGCTGTTGCGGGCATTAATAAATGCGATCTAGTCAGAGTGAGACATCGCCCCGCAAACTTCTTCAAGAAGCTTTGCATTGGCAAAGCCTATGTTTTCTATGGCACATTCTTTATAAGAATCTGGAATGGTTGGTACTTGCAGCATAGCAAGGCTTGCTTCCTGACACTCTGTGTATTTGCCAATCCAGTACGATGAAACGGAAATTTCCATCAGCAGCCCATATTCGTAGATCCAGTTTTCCACCCATAATAGATCATCTGGTAGGGGAATGGTTTTGCCAATTGAGGCAATGAGGAAACATTTTTCGTGATCGCCGATAGAGCGGTAGTAACGCGCAAGGTGGTAGTAGGGCTCGGCTCGTGTGCGCATGTATGTGCATGCTTTTATGTAGCTTTCTACGACGACCTCAGAGGGCATATTGAGCTCTTCTTGCAGTAGAGCAACTTGCATGAGTGACAAAAATGCTTCTGATTCTTTGTGGCCAGCCATAGCTGCGCGGCGTTTGAAGTTTTCGATGGCCTTTTCTTTGTTACCGGCGTTTTGATATGATTTCGCCAAATAAAAAACATAGCGGCTGCTATTTGGATCATCTTTAAGGGCAGCCTCTAGTACCTCTGCATCTTTTTCATATTTTTTTGGATCTTTTGAGCGGGCTCCATCTACAGTGTAGTGGTTGCGCATTTTTTCTATTGTACCGTAGGTTCGAGAGGCAGGAGGTGCTATAACCTCGTGCAACACGCCAAGCCATTGCCAGTCGAGGTGGTTGTTGATAAGAGAGATTTTTTTCCACTCAGAGCCAGGCCAGGTGAGGGTAAAGTAGTAGTAGTCTTTGTCAAGGGTGGGGAGTGTGAAGTCACTATCATAGGTTAGGTATTCGTCGGCATCTATGAACATGACATAATCTGCTTTGTCTTTAGCTAGCGCTAAAGCTTCGTTTCTGTTGTGAGAAAAATTAACCCAAGGCCGTTCATAAAGCTCACCCGGGACATTTTTTTCTTTCATAAAATCTTTGATGATTTGCTGTGTGCCATCAGTAGAGCCTGTGTCGCTGATTACCCAATAGTCAATAACTGGAAGTACCGATTCTAGGCAGCGCGTTATTACAGCACTTTCGTTTTTTACAATCATGTTGAGGCAGATAGTTTTGTGGGCTGCCTGAATGGTTAGTGGGAGGAATATAATAAAGAGGAAAAGTAACCAATTTCTTGCTTGCATCATAGAGGATCTCCACTTGGGTTGCAACAAATGTAGCGACTTTACAAATTGGAATCAATTTCCAAAAAAGAGTTTTTTCACTTTCGCTGTTCCCACAGCGTAGACAAGTTCTCGGTAGCCAACAAAGATAATAAAAAGGTAGGCAAGCCACGTTTGTGCCATCCAAAAAAGAGGGTTCTGTATGTGTGCAACAGCTTTATCGTAAACCATCGTGAAGGATTCACCATCATATAAAACAGGGATAAGGTGTTCAGCCAGGCGCAAGAGTATACTGCAAAACACATAAAGAAACGATTTCCAGAGGGTGGAGTAGATAAGGGGTTTATGTGAATAGCGCTCTATTATTGCGAGGTAGTCGGCAAGTAGTACAACTTTTCCCATGATAAGCGATGCTACCACTATTGAGAAAAAGCTATATTCTGTTATCGGGTGTTTATTGACGATTCTATCTGTTGCATCGACTAAAGAAAAGGCAACAAGAAAAAAAAGTGAGACGGGTAGAATTTTGAAAAATTCAGTTTTGCACCAAGTAAAAAATGTAGCCATAGGTTAGTTCTGCACGTGTTGAAATTTTTCTGACAAATAACACATCTTGATTTTTTCTTTTATATAAAAGAAAGATAGGCGTAAAAAAGGGATACCTACCTTTAAGGACACAATGAAAACAATTGCTAATTTTTTTACCCTGCTTTTTCTGGTCACATTTTTTTGTAGTCTCGATGCAAAAAGTGCCAGTAGCTATGAAACTAGAAGAAATCCCCATCTTTTCCCAGAAGAGAGCTGCACCTTGCCTGAACTTAAAAAAAGAGCAGAGGAGCTAAAAGCTGATTCTTATAAAGAGGCGCAAAAAATTATTTATGATATGGCGCGACGTATTTTAACAGACAAAAAAATTCAGGGTCTGAAGGTAAAATCTGCACAGAACAATAAGACAATTGCAGGGAAATACCATCCCCCATTTGATAAAAACCGTGCAGGAAGAAACTTTAAGGGGCTTTACATCAACGCAAGCGATGTTAGGCTTAAGCGACAGCATTTTGTTTTGGCTGGATGTCCTAAAACTGATCGAGATGTGCGAAACTATTTTGAAGCGGCGCTCGATCAAAATGTGGCTGTTTTTGTGTCGGCGTTAAAGTCCAATGAGGCAAAAACACGCATCAATAATTTTTGGAAAGCAGATAATGTAAGCAGGGTTAAGTTGCGAAACGGGGCTACTATAAAAAACATTTCATCCAGGGTCATACGAAAAATAGAAGATTCTAAGAAAAAGATAGTCCCTCAAATTATAGAAACTACACTTGTAACATCAAATCGAAAAACCATCACACACCTGCATTATGAGGGATGGAGAGATAAGCGTGGTATGCCCTGTAAAGAGCTATTTTCTGACCTTTTAGATCGTATTTATGAGCTTAGCCCTAATCCAAAGTCACCCGTTGCCATAAACTGCAGAGGGGGGGTGGGTAGAACGGGAACTGTGGCTGTAAGTTTGTATTTACGCCGAGAAGTTGATGCTCAGTTGCTAGCTGGTAAAAAGTTAGATGAGATTAGTGTGAATATTCCTGAGCTTATTTATGCGTTCCGAAATCAACGTAAAAGTATTGTTGGCCTACCTGTTCAGTTTACACAAATATATTCTGTACTTAATGATTACTACGAAAGGCTTAAAGCAAAGCAAGAGAAGAAAGGTGGAGTGACAAGTAAAAAGAGTGTTAGTTAATTAATTATTTTAACAGCACTCTCGTTAATTCCGAAAACATTTGATTTATAGCTTTAGATTTAAGCTCTATAATTTTATTCGTTAACAATAGTTATTTCTGTCTATACATATTGTAAATTTATTAATAGTCTGACATGATCTTTACTTATTTATGTAAGGAGAGTTGCTATGTCAGTTAATCCAGTGAGTGTGGTAGGGGCTGTGGCTCAGGTTCAAGTGGTTAAAGAAAAGCCTTCGATTGATTCAATTACTCAGATGAGAAGAATGGTTTTGGAGTCAGCACAGCAATCTCCGGCTTCAATTGAACAAAAGGTTTTGTGGCTTGGCGGGATTTCACAAACTATCTCACAAATTCGGTTAGATAGTGAATCGCTTGCCAAAGAAGCTAATGAACAACTAGAGGCGCTTCCCTTCTTTCATTACATAAGATTATGCGACAAAATTGGATTACATTTTTTATGTGAGGATATTGGCAGAGCAAAAATATGCATTTCTAGAACAAGAAAAGATCTGGACCGCTGCATTCATAAGATTACAAAGCATGAGCTTGCTGGGCTTGCCAAGATGAAAAATTTGCATGCATCCTCTAGCATGGCAGCTGTGCAGGTTTATGATATGATTGGCAAACTCAACCCTCATACTTCTTTACATCTTGAAGGTCTTGCAGATTGCCTGCTTTCACAGCGAGCTTTTTTTGCCGCCGCTCGCACCTATGCTACATTTTTACAAAGTAACCCTAGTAGAAAAGAGTGCAAACTAAAAGAAATTCAGGCAATGGTGGGAGCTCAAGAATATAGCCAGGCGATACAAGAGATACAAGAGGCGAAAATTTCTCTTTTCCCACCAGAAGATGGGCGAAATCTTCCTTTTCGAGATACTCTTGATGGCTATAAGGCTGATTGTTTGGTAGAGCTTAAGCGGTATGAGGAGGCAAGAAAAGTTCTTCTTACTCTTTTAAAGCCTGATCAGCTGAATGAAGGGATAAAACAAAAACTTGTTTTAGTGGCTTTTCATGAAGAAATGAGCAGGTATGATAATGCTGAGGTGGGCGATGAGCCACTCTTTTCTTACTCCAAAAAGATGTTTGGGCAGCTTCCTTCCTACATCCAAGGTGGCATTGCCTGGAGTAAAGACTGCTTCATATCTGATTTTGAATTTTGGATTTTTGCTGCGTGTCATAATAAGGTAAGTAAAAATCATCAGATGCATGAATCTGTGTTGCAGAGGATTGAACATTTTATACAAAGTGCACTAGTGTCGCCACAGTATATCTTGAAGAGTATTTTAATTCGGGCACAGAGAGTTGATAACGATGCAAAAGCCTTTTTGCAAAGATATCATCAATTTGCACAAGAAACTAGAGGGCCTATTGCAGCGGTTGCAATGGCTATAGTTGAGGCAAGAAAAACAGCTTTGAGAGAGTCTATTTTTGGAGCAGATTCGATGGCTGGATCTGGTGGCCTGCAGCATACTTTAGATACATTTGGTAGCATAGTAGAAGTGTGTAAACGGTCAAATTATTATAATGACCCCGAATGCAAAATAACTTTGCAGCAGATACATGATTTGCTGTCGCAAACGACAAAAGCAATAGCAACATGCAAAGAATCGCTTGTGGCGACCGCCTTAGAAGGTTCACATCCTTATATTAACCTAGATTCTCTGCCCTTCATCGCTCCGTTACTTATAGCTCAATGAGTGGCTGGCTTTCAGCGGTTTTAGTTATGTAGATTGGAACGGTAATAAATGGGTATTCCAGCTCGTAGATGCGTCTTTGAATGGCAAAGAGTGTTTGGTTATGCATCCAGTGCGAGACAGCAGTTTCTTTAGAAAGTACAATTTGGCCGCCGATAAAGACAGCTGAAGGGTGTCTTTGATGTACCTCTTGAGCATTTTTTGCTGCTTCATCGCTAATGTCAAACCCTACAGATACATGGCTTTCGGCACTATAGCCAAGCTTTTCCATCATCTTTACAAGTTTTATGCTATCGAGTTTTATATGCTCTTCGAGATGGTGAATTTCATTTCCTCCCTTGAAGCTGCCTGCATCGATAATGCCTATTCTAATGAAAACAAAGTGGTCTATGCTGTTTCCAAAAAGTTTTATCGTTTGAGCTATTGAGTGTAAGGAAGCATTGGCATACCCGCTGATAAAGAGCACGGCGGTATGAAGAGAGGTATTAAGCTGGACCTCGCTAACGCTAGTGGGTTCTTTAGGTGGAATTTCTACAGGAAGCGATTTAATAATCTTTGCAAATTGTGTGTAATACGCCTTAATTTTTTTACATATTAATACTAGAAGAGAAATAATTCCAATTGTAAGCCATGCACCCTCTTGAAATTTAAGTGCTATAAGAGATGTCAAGATAAAGAATGTAATACAAAATGCGGTGCCATTTAGCATAATGCCTTTCAGCCACTTTCTATTATAGAGCCTCTCTTTGGCCCAGTGGCGCACCATTCCCATCTGCGATATTGTAAAGGTAAGAAATACAGCAAGGCTATAAAGTACTACAAGGTACGACACATTCCCTAACGAATAGATCATGATAAATACGGCTGTAGCTGATATAAGTAGTAGCCCATGGCGCATAACAAAGCGGTCGCTTAGGTTTGTAAATTTATTGGGGAGCCATCCATCAGCTGCCATGTTGGCAAGAACTCTTGGGCCGCTTAAAAACCCTGTTTGTGCAGCAACAAATAGTAGTGTTGCCTCAGCAAAGAGGGTGATAGAGGAAAAGGCACTGCCAACAAAAGGTCCCATTTCATCGCCAATCTTATGCATGAGAACGCTATTTAGCGTGACTCCAGGCTGGTGCTGGACATCGTAAAGGAGGTATGAAAGAATCAGCCCTGATACTGTTACAGCAAGTGCTATTGCCATATAGAGCATGGTAATCTTGGCATTTTGTGTGCGCGGTGGGCGGAAAATGTTCATGCCATTACTAACGGCTTCGATGCCAGTATAGGTACCAGAGCCAATGCAATAAGATTTTAAAATAACTAAAAACAGACCACTTATTCCTATGGTTTCTATGGCTTGTTGGGCATCAAAAACAGCACCATGTGCAATAAATGGAAAGGCTTCAAAGCGGCTTACAAATGCCCAAATAAAAGCCGTAAGGTGCGTGATGACAAAAAGTATAAAGATAGGAACCCAGGGAAAGACCGATTCTTTTACGCCTCGAAGGTTGAGGCCTAGCATGGCAAAGAGCATGACTATTTTAGCAGCAAACTTCCAGAGCTGGTGCTCATGCGGTAAAATACTAAAAAAAGCCTCCACGCCAGCGGCTACTGAAATGGTAATCGTTAGTACATAGTCGATAATAAGCGCGCAGCCAGAGATAAGACCAAGTGTTGGCGTAAGAAGCTTTGTTGCTACAACATACCCACCACCTCCATAGGGGAATAGGTCTATAATCTGGGTATAGCTTGTGCTGATAGTCCAGATTGTAAGAATAGCGAGGATGCCAACAAAGATAATAAGATGGGGGTAGTTGCCAAGAGCCAGGAATGCCTCTTCTGGGCCATAGCAAGATGATGACAAAGAATCAGAGCCAAGGCCTACTAAGGCGAAAAATGGCAATAGCGATATTTTATGAAACATCGCTTTGTCAAACTTGAATGAATTTTTAGATTTATTGACTTGTACCATCTATTTTCCTGATTAGTCGCAATCTAGCCAACGGGTGCTTTCTTCGCAATGAAGTAAATATATCTGTTATCACAACCTCATTTTTTGTACTATCCAGAGCAGTTAAACCAAGGAGAGATTATGCGGTTTGTTATCTGTTTGCTTCTGTTTAGCCAGACACTACTTTTTAGTGGGCAAGATCTCCCTAAAAATAGTCATTTAGAGCAAGTAACAAAAGAGGCTGCAAATCAGGGATATCATATTGAGTTCATCGAGCTTGTGGAATTGATCTATGGAAAAGGCTTTCTTTCTCAAGGGGGACCGGAGTCAGTCAAGCGGATGATTAAAAATATAGATATAAACGGTAAGGAGGTTTTAGATATAGGCTCAGGATTAGGTGGGCCTGCTTTGTATTTGGCCCAAGAGTATAGCGCCCATATCATTGGCTTAGAACCACAAGAATGGATGGTAGAAAAGGCTAATAAAAACCTCAAAAGTATCCAAGAAAAGCTAAAAGGGTCTGTTAGCTTTGTTCATATGAAGTCGACAAGTGGCCTTGAGCCCTTTGCCACCAATAGCTTCGATGTTATAATCAGCAAAGAAGCGCTGTTGCACATTCCGCAAGAAGCAAAACAACCATTTTTTAATGAGATATACCGTGTGCTAAAGCCTAATGGGCAAATTATTATTATGGATTGGATGTCAGAGTCTACAAACTATAGTGAAAAGACCAAAAAAATGATGGAATTGGATGAGGTTGCCTATAACCTCATTTCTTTTCAGCAGTATAGTGAGATACTTACAAAGGCCGGATTTAAGGATATAGCATTTGAAGATACGACGGCAGATCAGGCAGTTCTGTCTCAACAAAATGTAGAGACAGTAGAGTCTTTTAAATCGACGATTTCAGAAAAATATGGTGTGGATGTCTATGATGATTCTTTACTGAGCTGGAGCTTGCAGCGTGATGCCTTTAAATCCCGCGAGCTGCAAACAGCAATTATACGAGCAAAAAAAAGTAGCTGCATACATTCAATGTAGCTTATTTTTTAACAGCTTGGTCACATTTTTTTTTGCGGCATCGATGGCAATTGGTGCAGAGGCTCTATTTTCCGAAGTGTCTTTTGTTAGCCCGATGTACTGAGCGAAAATAATTTTCTCATTGCCTAGTTCGACCCATCCGATAAACCACCTGTGACATCCTGTTCCACCGCCAGTTTTTCCGTAGAGTTTCCAACGTTCCCATTGGATGATCTGGTTGTCTTCATCCTTTTTTGCCATAATTTCTTTAGTCTTTTCTTGGGCATCTTTGCAAAGATCAAGTTCGCAGTTGACCATTTTTTCTAGTAGCTCTACTTGCTCTTGTGGCGAAATTTTAAGCGAAGTCTCAAGCCAGCTATTTAACAGGCCATCATCCTGCCCGGGTGTGCCGGATACATCCTTATTTCCGTAGTTGAGTCTGTGTACGTAGTCCTGAAACTGTTTTTTTTCAAGACGTTCTGTAATTTGGTGAGAAAACCAGACAACTGATTTTGCTATATAGGTCTCGGGTGTGTGTTCTTGGTGCCACCCATACCTTTTGCCTGCTTCAGTTGTGTACCAGTTTTGAAAATTATTTTCATATTCTGGCTTAAAAGGCCACTTGGGGGTGTCTTTATCTATCAAAATTCCTGAATCAAATCCCATCAGAGCCAATGCGACCTTGAAGGTGGAACATGGCGGATTTTGGATGTCGCAGTTTCCTGTTGTTACAAGTGTTTTGCCGTTTTGTTTGGCTATGAAACTTGAATTGAAGTCGATAGCGCCAAGCGGTATATAGGCATGTGCTAGGATGAGAAAAAGAGCTTGTATTTTCATTGCGCTAGTTTAGGGTGGAAATGTCTAAAAAACAACGGATTTTAGCAAGTGTGAAAGTGGTCGGAGGTGTATTGTGCATAACTAATGATTTGCTGTACGGAATTTATAGTGACCGAATGCCAATGTCCTTTTACCTCCGACCACTTTCATTAAAAAAAACCAATCAGATTTAAGCAGGTCCTAGCGCTTTCTAGAAAAGTCATTCTTAGTTTAAGATGGGCCCTGTTGTAGACATGTACGTAAATTATAATAGCGGAGAAATTACCTATGCAGCCATGTAAGCCATTACCACCTCTACCAGATGATTCCCTCGTAAAGGCAATGAATCATTTAGCTCTTAGAGATGCTTTTACAGGAAACGAGTCATCGTTACAGCCCCTCGATTTCTGCCTAAAGCTCTTACATAAGATGGGAAAAGAGGTTTGCATGGTATGGGATAATCCATCACGAGGAATGGAAGGATTTAATGCACTACAAAGGAAATTTCAGCCAGCATTAGAGCAGGTTCACGCGCCAGGCTCTTGTGGCCAAAAAGATCTAAAGCTACGCGAGATTTTTTCACAAACGTTCCAAGAAGGCACTGATACCCGAGATCTTACTCTTTATAATTTGCATCAAATTGGGCACAACCTGCTAAAGCAATGGGATAAACCTGATCGATCAATGCACGTTCTTACACAGAATAAAATGTTTGAAGAGCTCGTGCGCCCACGGCTTGAAAGTGCGCTTTTTCACCTGAAACTCGCCCTCAGCCACCAAACTCCCAAAGACCTCACGCTTACTACATTTACAGCTGAGGTCAACAAGCTTTTGCAGGGCATCCTTTTTCTGAATTTTGACGAATTGATTACCTCTCCAAGAAATCAACGAGTTTTCCTACAGCATCTTCCCGAAACAAAAGCTATTTTTTCGGAAATGGAGGCAATTGGAGCTCAAAACACCACCTCAAAAGTAAAGAAGAAGGCATTAAAATTACAATCCCTTGGATTTAATAATGAAGATAAGGTGAGTGAAAATGGTGGCGATCAATTACGCGATAGCTATGCCTATTCAGCTTGCGCCTACACACTTTGTGAACGACATTGCGTGCGCGTTACAGAAATTTGCGCTGAATTAGAGGCTACACTCTCTAGAGGCATCCCCTCATCAAATCCGCTTGTAACAGCTCTTCATGATCTCTTGAATTCACACCTACAAAGCCCAGAGGTAAGAATGTACAGCAACGGGGCAGACTGTAGAGCCAAGTGGACGCAAGAAGTTATAGCAAAAATTAGATATCGATATTTAGACGGATTCAAACAGGCCATTATGCCCGGCTATCGAAAAATGCTCGTTGACAACCTACGCCGGCGTCCGGTTACATTTACTGATAGGACAATGTACACCTCGTTTAACGAGGTAGCGATGAGCTTAACAAAAATGCTCACCAGAGAGCTGAGTTCTTCCTACCACATTGCACAAGCATTCTCGAATAAAGACCAGGTACGCTGTTTCGTCGATGGTCAAGAAGTAGTGCCTGATAAGGACTACGACACTCTGCGTTATGATGCCTATCTAAGGGCTTGTAGCTCAGCTTTTGGCGACAGCGAACTTTTTAGCAGGATTGCAAAGGCAATTGGCCTCGACACAAAAACAGAATACACCCCGCTGTTAAATAAATATCCTGCTGTCTATACAGCCCTTATGAACATGTCTGTTGAAGATCTTAGAAGAACTATTAAAACAGAAGATCCTGAAAAAGCTTTAAGATTTTTTAAGGTATTCCAAAATATATTGGCGGTTGAATCGCTTCAGTTTTTTACACAAAATGTACTTGATGCAAGAAAGCAGAAATTTAACTTAGAGAGCCTAGGATTTACAAATTCTGAAGAAAAATCTAAAATAAATAATACAATTACGCTTAGTGTAGAGGGGAGTTTATGTACAATTACAATTGTTCGCATAAATGCGATTCTTGATCCTCAAGCAAGAACATCTCGGCGCACACCCCCTGTATGGTTAAGGCAAGAGTATTCGTTAAAGGTTAATGTTGCAGAGGATCGGATTTATCCTCCAACTCGTGACATGGTATCGCTTAGCGTTGAATGCAGCCCAGAAAGACTCGATGACCCCGAAATCAAGACACTACTCTTTAATCTACGCCTCATTATGGAGTCCTTGGACTATCCTCCATTAGTAGCAAGAACAGTAAAAGGGGCAGTGACTGCATTAGGCATAACAGCTAGGGACTATGCCTAATGCAGGCCCGGTCTCAATGGTGTCAACTTAAGCTATTTTCTCCTAGTAATGATCGGGCATTGTTCACCTTTTCAGTCAAGTTTTACGCCCACCACAGTATCTTTATAAAAATAATTGAAACACAAAGGCACAAACATACTTTTACGCATAAGTTTTTTTGACAAAAATCCACTATCTTGTCTCCGGACCAAAGATGTCCCACGCATCCGCGTAGTGGGTGAGCTTGGAAATCCCCGTCCATATAGCTTTCACTCCTGG
>JBGSSB010000042.1:0-98516 GCA_041737255.1 Chlamydiales bacterium
CCCCTCAAACTCCCCCTACTAATCGTGCAAAAATGCATTATAAATAAAAGTTTGCTATAATAAGGATAGCTAAAAGCCGGAGTAAACCCGACATTTCAACTTAGCCAAAATACCCGACATTTCTACTTTGCCCTAACAATATATTATATGCTCCGTGAGACAAAAAAGCTAAGTTTGTGGTTTTATAGGTTGTTTTAAGTAAATATCCAACGAATCTAAGGTGATTTACTCAAATAACTTTGTTCTCTGCAAGAGTTTCAATCCTACTTCATATAATTTTTCGTTCACAGGGAAGCAGATTGATTTTTTAGCTATCATAGTGTATATTTCCAAATTAATTACTTCACCAATACTATCTAGGATTAATACTATAATGGTTCTAACTAATTTGCTGTCGCACTTTCAAAATTTTAAATTTGAAGCACCTCGCCTCCATCCTGAGCACAACATAACGACATTAACCGAAGCAATTGAATCGAACCGTTCAATTAATGTTCGTGACAACGGCACCTGGAGTGAACGGTGAGATCCGTTTGGCATAACGTCTCTATTTCGTCGCATTTTTGGCCTTGAAACAAACGACAACGCACAGCTAGCAAGCCTTGTAAAACACTACATTAAATCCACAGAAATAACTTCTCAGACACTAGGCAAAGTTACCTCTCCACAGTCTACTCCAGATATTGAAAGGGCCATAAGAGCAGTAAAAGCACGCCTTAAGCCACAACGTGATAAAGAAAGAGCTCTTCACCAAAAACATTGCGATTCCCTCTCAGAACTAAAAACTCTGCGTGATTTAACTAGGGATGGGTTAGCTCTTGCCAGACAATACAATCAAGATCCTGCTAAAATAGGCGGTATCGAAGATAGACTAGCACACCTAGAAAAGCAAATCAGAAAAAGCCAACGGACAATCAGAGACCTTGAAATAAATGCTGTTGCGGGTAAGAAAATTAACACTCTTAAAGCCCACCTTTTCGCACACAAAATGCGCCAAACAGAACAAATCACTCTTAGCAACCAGGTGGCGAAAGAAAGTGATATCGAATGGATAAAAGATGAACTTGTCCAATGGAAAAAACCACAATTTCCAGAAATGCCTACTGAATACGACGAACTAAATAGGCCAAAATTTTCAAAAGATGAGCTGTATAAAATTGACAGCCTCTGTAAATATGCAAAAGCCGTTGACCTTATGAAAAAGGACAGAAATTATCGCGAGTACATCCTAAAGTTTGTCTTTAAAAACACAAGTGAAAATTGCCCAAATGCTGTTGATATAGCCATTCAATTTCCAACGCTTGCAAAAAAAATTAGCGCCAGCTTTATTGACAAGCGCATTAAGCGTCTAACCAAGACAACAGGTTTATCCATAAAAGAAGAGATTATCGACAACATCGTTACAAAAAATGTCTTCTTACGCATGCAGAAAGTAGACGAACCTCTACGCAACATGACACGTGCCATCACCTTTCATGATAAAAAAACGCAAGAGGATCGCATCCTTACAGTAGATCAGATATTTCAGGAATTTGCTACTAAAGATGCCTCAGGAACTAGCCACTTTGAATACACAGAAAATGGCATAGATTTATGCTACCCAAAAAGTCCTGTCATAGATTTTGAAAGCAACACCTGGTGGACGGGCCTTCCAGTGATAGAGACACTCAGTAGAGCTGAGGTAGAAGATAAATATAACGTCACTATGGCCGGGAAAAAAGCTATTCTTGCACTGAGAGCAACACGTGAAAAAGATCCCTTGCACGTACAAGGCAATCACGGCTGGCTACAAATTGTACTACCGCAAAATGATGGAAGCTTCACTGTCCATGCAATAGGAAAGTATGCGAAACACTTTCCTCAAGGCGCTATACAAACACTCCTTTTTACCTTTGGAACACATCCGGGGCTATTAACGACGTTGGATGAAAATGAATTTTACTCTCACCGCGAACACTGTATTATCCCAAAAACTCTAACCTATGCGCAATTTGTCCGCCTAATGGATAAGCTTAAAAGCGATCTGCAAGATTCATTTAATGACAATATGGTCTTTCAAGCACAAGGACAAAACTGTTCTGCCTGGGTACAAGAAGTGGTTCATGCCGTCTTTGGTGCCGACGAACATAGAAAACATAGAATCCCTCAGCTTTTTGAAGTGCCCGTTGTGGAAACAACCGCACCCAAACCAATAGACATGGTTATAAATGGCATACGACTCTTAGAAACTATTTCCCATCATGTTGCAAAAGTTGCGCGCCTAGCTTTAGCTACTCTTTTAGGTGGTGCATGGAGCATCACAACCACGCGTGACGGCCGTCAAATTAAAAACAGCATTGTCACGCATGAGCCGTGGTTAAGAGGATATCTAGCTTTACCTGCTCTTCTCTTTTCAAGAGAGAAGCAACAAAAGCTTCAAGAAGCCTTCGACAAACTTTAATTCAGCTACTACTCAGAAATTAGATCAACAATTTCAGATGTAGAAAGCTGTACTAAGTCCTTGTTGATTTCTTTAGTTATTAGATTCGATGTTGCTGGACTAAGAACTTGGCGCAAAATACCTAAAAAGCTGGGGCTTGCTGCAACAACCAACTGAGAAAAATCATTTTGCATGCGGGCTGCATCTAGATGCTCAGATAGGCTTTTAGCAAAGAGTTCGCATTCGTGGTCTTTTTTCGATGTTTGAGGTTCCATGGCGTGCTTTCTATTTCCAGTGCCGGTTGCACGATCGCGGCCAGGCTTGCTCGAGACTAAGTCTTGTTCATGCATGCGGCTTTCAGGATGGATAAAAGCCTTAAGCTCAGTAATTTTTTTCAAGCTTTCAATAAGAAAAATTCGAGCGCTAGAAGCGTTTGCAACGAGTAACCATTTATCCTGCTGTTTCATGAGTGCCTCAAGTAATGTTTTTCTTACCTATACTCTTATCAGATTTCCAAGGCAAAGAAAAATATATATCAATCGCTTTATATCTTATCATCTAAGATATCCTGGCGTATCGTGTGCATTTTTTGAACCATAAAATGCAGGTTGTGGATGGTGGCAAGCTGCATTACAACAAGCTCTTTAGCTTTAAAGAGGTGGTGCAAGTAAGCTCGAGTATATTTTTGGCAGCAAAAGCAGGTACACTCAGAGCAAATAGGGGAGTAGTTGGTTTTATTTTCGCCCTTTGTTAGGTTTATCTGGCCCTGGGCCGATAGCGCCACCCCGTGCCGCGCAAGCTTTGTGGGGTATGAGCTATCAAAGGTATCAAGACCAAAGGGGATGGACGCCTCTAAAGATGTTAAGTCTCCGATACCCAACAGATGGCGCGGATACGGGTCGGGAAGGCTTGGCACTGTATTTTGCAATAGCTCTAACATTTCATGCTTGTGCTTGCCCATACTTCCACCTATTGCAAAGCCATCAAAAGCAAGATTTCGCAAAATTTCACAGCTTTTTTTACGTAGATCCCAGTTAACACCCCCATGCACTACAGCAAACATCGCTTGTCCTTGAGGTGAGGCTAAATGGGCATTTAATGACCTTTCTTGCCAACGGTGCGTACGATCAAATGACTGCTGCAAAGCATCAGCACTTATGTGATAAGGGGGCAGCTCATCAAAAGGGATGATAATATCGGCCCCTAAATCTTTTTGGGCAGAGATGGAGCTTTCAGGAGTAAGCAATACTCGGCTTCCATCAATATAGGAGCGAAAAAGGACGCCATCCTCAGAGATTTTGATGACAGAATTACCATGCTTTTTTGTGCCGCGACTTTTGAGCTCATCAGCAACAGAGCCGTAGGCAAGGCTAAACACCTGAAATCCACCAGAGTCTGTGATGATAGGGAGCTTGCGATTAATAAAGCTGTGTAGGCCCCCTGCATCTTTTACAATCTTTGTACCCGGTTGCAGCATAAGGTGGTAGGTATTGCAAAACATAAGCTGCAAGCCAATATCCTGAACTGTTACATTATCAAGCGCCTTTAGCGTACCGTTGGTGCCCACTGCGACAAAGTTGGGGGTATCAATAATACCATGCGGCGTGTGGATGCGGCCTACCCGTGCACGGGATTTTTTAGAGGTATGGAGGAGTTCAAACCGAAACGGAGTCATGTGTTTGTTTTCTCATAGTAGAAAGGCTTAATAAGAGCGCAATTGTCAGCTTAACAATAAAGCTGACAAGAAAAACATCGAACAGCTCACTTACAAGGCCCCAGAGACCTAAAAAAGTGAATAGGACGGTGTCGAAAAATTGTGAAACACTGAGGCTCAATATGTTGCGAGTAAAAAGAGAAAGTCGATGAGCCTTGGTTTTTAAAAAACCAAAAAATTGAACGTCAAGCCACTGAACACAGAAAAAAGAAACGATCGATGCTGCAACAAGTCTTGGTGTTGCAGAAAGTATGAGCACGTAGGCACTTTGGGCATAATCTTGCTCACTTGCCTGATAAAGAAGGTGAATCGCGGACATCACTACAAAAAACAAAAGCAGCATAAACGAAATCCATACCGCCTTTTTTGCTGATTCTTTGCCGTAATATTCTTGAAGCAAGTTTAAACCAAGGGCCGTACTAACGGCGTAGACATCACTGCAGGTTACAGTAAAACCAAAAAGCAGTATTTGTTTAAGGACAAACAGGTTAGCTAGTATTGGCTGCAGGCAAATCCAGCAGATCAGTGCCTGCTTGCCCAGTTTTATAAAGGGGACAAGAAAAACTGCGGCAATTATAAGATGTAGAAAAAATACATATTCGTTCATAAATTGCTGCTATTTTACATTATAGAAGAAAAAAATACTATAGATCCTTGATTAAAAAATATAGTATTGAATATGAGGGTGATTTATGACATTCTATGACCTAGTCACAAAACATATCACAAAAAAACTTGCTGCTGAGTACCTACTTGATCAAATAGAATATGGATTATTACGTGACACAATCGAAGAGTGCTTTTTGCTCGAGGGATTTGACATTCCTAATCACAAAAAAGCAGAAGTACTTTTATCTATACTTTTTGGGAATCTTGTACGAGGATTTGATTTTACGAGTTTTTTGAACAAATTACCCCAAAATGAACAGTCCCAGTTTTTAACTACCTTTTTATATCATATCTATTACCTTAATCTCAAAACAGAACACCTTGCCTCAAAGGAGATGTTTTATTTTTATCTTACTTCTCTTGTTGCAATTGACTCTGAGAGTTCAACAATTGGCAAGATCTACACAACTCTTGACTTATCTGAGCGACTTAGATTTCTTGGCTTTTGTATAACCAATTTTGATGAGGGCTCGTACAGAATTCTACAGTTTGCAAAGAACAACGACATCGACGAGGTAAAAAAAATACTAACACTGCTGGAAAGAAAAATAATTGGACGCAATCGCTTATCTTGCACACTTGATACAGCGTGTGATGTAAAGATTGAAGAACTGCAGCAGTTTTTACAAACCCTACAAGCAGAAACAACAGCCTCAATAAAAAGCATTCAAAAACACCTCTCATGCACAGAGAAAGAACTCTCATACTTCTGCTCTATTTTTGGCCTCTATGACCACCAAGTTCCAAAAGAAATATGGGATATACACATCTATGAGGCCCTCGAAGATAAGCTCGATAAAATACCCCCCGAGCAAACGGAGTTCCTCGATTCTATAGCATCGCATATACACGCTCTTTCAAAGACCCCTGAAGAATACATAAAAGGGGCAGATCTTATTACCTATGCATTGCCTACAGCAGCAAAAGATTTAAGTCGTTTTGCCTGGCTTCCTTCAATAACTGAAGCACTTTCTGCTTTTTGCGATGTGCTCAAAATCCCCAATACGATCCCTATTTTTGTTTTTGACCAATCTCATCCAGAACTTTATAAAAAAAATTCGGCCTACATCCAATCTGTAACGAACAATTGTATTCATCTAAACAGTGAAGATGTTATCTCTCTTGCAAAAGTAGTGGGTGTCGAAAATCTTCTTCAAACTGGAGCCAATGGGCAATTTGGTTATGGAGGTGCGCGCAACGCAATTTTTCTTCTGATGCCATTATATAGACACTACTTAAAGGCCTGCACCGCCGCTACGCTTAAAAAGTATGTAGAGTCCCTAGATGATGAAACCATACGCAAAGATTTTGCTAGCATCGTATTAAACGAATCCCTTGCTCCCTGTATCATTCATATGGGTGATGATGATGTTCATGTTCCATTTTCAACTATATTTAGTGATGCACTCTTTGCCTGCAAACATAAAGATGAATATTTTTGCCGTTTTGGATGGGTAAAAGGAAGGCGCACAACCTGGACTGAAACCTCATTTAACCTCGAATACATTTTAGAGAAGACACCACAAGTACTATTGCAACATAGCTGGCAAGATAAACCCTTCAGACATGGGATGGCGGGTCTTTTGTCTAAACCAAAACTATGCTTGAATGTTCCCTTTGGACAAGAAGAGGCATACCTTTTAGCCATGAAAGAATATCTCTTTGATCTTAGACACCCCATGCTTCATCTCTGCGGATATCGACTACCAAAAACTCAAATCCCTACAAATCGCTTTTGTGGGTTGGCCGCACATTTAAAGGCTCACTACACCTACAGTATAGGTTCAATGCTAGTAAGTGATTTATTAGATCCACTAAACTTGTATAATCGATGCAGCCTACCCTGGAATATGGTTGACAAACCTTTTAGCTCTTTGAAAGATGCAATAGATACGATTGTTGATTCTGGGGTTATCCACAAGATGCAGCTGAAATTTGCTGAAAACAGGCAATATCTTGCAGAAGGACTTAAAAACTATGAAACAAATAAATTTGATAAATCTACATTAGCACTCTTTCATCTTGGTATTTTAGAAATCCAAGATGTTCCAGCACTTCTTTGCCAATACAACAGATTTACTAAAGAATGTGATCAGCTGTCGCAACTTTTTTTAGATCTTAAAAATGATGCTATAAGCTTTAAAAAACTTCTAGCATCTAATGCTTTAGCTTTTGCGCACGCAGAGCATCCTATCACAAATGCCCTGAAACTATTAATAGAGGTTATTTTAAATACCACCTTTCAAAAAAACCTCTTACGGTTCGCTTCCAAAAGTAAAGGAATAGGCTGAAACACCCTTGGGTACATGTATTGTCATAAAGTGAGTTTGCCCATTTGCGTGTAGATCGCACAGGTCATATTTTCGTGCACTATCTAAATAAATCTCGCCTTTACTATTCATGTCGGTGGTATAGTATTGTTTTTCAAGAGCCTTGCCATCTAGTTGAATCACTACAGGCTGGTCACTACTGCCTGATAAAACTATATGTACTTTACTAGCAGTAAATCGTAATTCAATTTTGCAGTCAGATCCTACAGCCGTAACGCTTTCTGGAGCTACTTGCCAGCTACCTTTTAGGCCAACTTTATCCTCGCTAAGTGGTTCTTTATAGTCATATGTGTGCACACTATTTGATTTAAGCTGAATTTCGTAACTATAATTGGCAGCTCTTCTAGACCCCAAGTATATTTCAGGTGTCGTGAGTGATCGTTTATTTTCGATTGTGTCTGCTTGAAGGGGAGGCATCTCAAGTAACCCTCTAATAGCATTTTCCATTTCAAGGTATTTACCTTCACCTATGTGCACAAGGCGGATAAAACCTTCTTTATCGATGAGATAACTTGTTGGCCAGTACTTATTGTTATAGGCTCTCCATGTTTCATACTCATTGTCCATGGCAACAGGGTAGTGAATCCCTAGGCGTTTGACTGCTTTTTTTACGTTATCAACGTTGTGTTCAAAAGCAAATTCTGGCGTATGCACACCAACAACAACAAAACCTTTATCTTTATATGCTTGGTGCCAAGAGCTAAGATGAGGCAGTGTACGAATACAGTTAATACAGCTATATGACCAAAAATCCAACAAGATAACTTTGCCTTGTAGATTTTTCATCTCGAGGGGCTCAGAGTTTATCCATGTTGAAATTCCTTCAAAGTCATGAGCCTTTTGAGGCTCTTGACAAAAACCACATACAGAAGAAAGTAAAAATATAAGTATAACATTTAAAGTACGCATTATGCCCTATATGAATTGTTTTTATCTTGATAATCGAAAGTCCCATTTATGAAAAGTAGAGAAAATTGTTCGAATTCGCTATCCTATATGCCATGAAGAAAAAGTATCTCTCAGAACTCTACATTTATCCCGTGAAATCCTGTAAAGGAATGTCACTCAGGAGCGTCAACGTGGGCCCAAAAGGCCCAGCCATGGATCGCCGCTGGATGGTAGTTGATAAAGATGGACGCTTTCTTTCACAAAGAAGTTTTCCTAAAATGGCACTCATTCACGCTAATTTAGACGATCACTATCTTTTTTTATCTGCTCCCTCAATGACACCTCTTATGATAAATCACTGTCCAACAGGGGAGCCTTGTAGCGTTGTAGTGTGGAAAGATACATGTATTGCTCACGATATGGGAGATGAAGCGGCAGCTTGGGTCAGTTATTTTCTTAACACAGATGCGAGGCTTGTTTTTCTTCCGGAAGAGTCGATAAGAAGAGTTTCACAACAGTACGCAGACTCAGAACATGACCAGGTAGGGTTTGCCGACGGATTTCCATTTATGCTTATTTGTGACAGCTCTCTTAAAGATCTTAACGGCCGTGTTGATATGAATCTACGGATGAATCGATTTCGTCCAAATCTTGTTATAGCTAATTGTGAACCCTACGAAGAAGATACCTGGAAACGAATACGCATTGGCGACATAACCTTTAGCTTTGTAAAACCTTGCTCACGTTGTATCATAACAACGATAAATCAAGAACGAGCTGAAGCTGGCAGTGAACCTCTAAGCGCACTTGCATCGTTTCGCAAAAATAATGGGCAAATTCTTTTTGGTCAAAATCTCGTTCACGTTGGCAACGGAATCCTCGAAGTAGGCACTGAAATTGAAATCCTTGAAAAACACTAATCCACTGTAGGCTTTTGTCTCAGCTGTTTTTTTGTTGATATTCGCCTTTTAGATTCAACGAGTGTGGCTTTTGCTGCTTTACTTCTTTTACGCGTCTTGCGCCTCAGTTTTGCTTGTTCTTCAAGTCGTTGTTGTTTTGCTTTTTGTTTTGCTTCTATCAGCTTATTAAGAAGCATTTTTCTCGCTTGGTATCTGTTCTCTTCTCGCGATCTAGCCTGCTGGCATTTAATTTCGATACCGGTTGGAATGTGCTTTAGATATACGCATGAGGAAGTTTTGTTTATCTTTTGCCCGCCGCTTCCCTGACCGAGAATATATTTTTCGATCAAATCACTGCTTAAAATTCCCATTTTTTCGAGTTGAATGGTGACACTTTCTAATTTACTGTCCGATGGATTCGACATAATGAAAAATTTAATTCAGAGGGAAGAAATAAAAAGTTGAAGTTTATGGTTCACAAAAACTCCAAATATGCCTATTAACCAGAAAAAATAGCAATTAATTTTTCTCGGGAGCCAGAAATGTCAAAAGTAAGCAAAGTTACACATCATCACCATAATCAAAAAACGCACCACAAAGATGTTAAGAAAGGTAATTATCAAGTTGTTAAAGGCTCGCAAAAATCAAATAGCCACGTTGAAAGCGATACGAAAACAAATAAATTAAGCGAGCAGATCTTGCGTGCAAAAGAATGGACATCAGCTGCTAACGTAGAAAGAATCATTACAAAGTATGGCGAAGAAAAGTTTGACCGCATGATCATGGCAAGTGAAAATATTGCAAAACTCTCAGATGATCTTGGCTTGACAAATGGTGAAATATTTAAGATAGCTCGATACATAGAAACTAAACTTAAGCAGAAAGTAAAAAAAGGCAAAGCCTATCTCCGAAAAGACAAAACTGGTCTTGCAAGAACGATTGAATATAAATCTAAGCGTGCCTTTATTCATTTAAAATCCCACGGAGTTGCGCCTCTTGGCTCGGGCTGTCACAAACGCGTTACTCGTTCAATCATGTATGCAGCACATGCGCCTGAATTAGTAGCAAACTCAGTAGGAGACAAAACTGTAAAAGCCGAAGGTAAGGTACTTTTAAAACTTCAGGGACAAGAGGGCATCGCTAAAACATATGCCGTTAATGACCACAAAAAGAAATCAGGAAAAACAGTTTATTCAATTATTTCCAAGCTATACAACGCACATACTGTTAGAAGCTATGAATACAATAGATCATCCATGGAAAATCGTGCAGAAGAGGTGTACATAGCAAGAGACCTCATGAAAGGACTAGAAGGCATGCATGCCAAAAAACTTGCCCACCGCGACTTGCATAGCGGCAACTTCATGGTACATAGAACTGAAAATATAGAAACCGGCAAGGTGGATGTAACTGCTGCACTCATTGATTTTGGCCAGGTCATGACATTCAAAAAGACCAAAAAAATGGTGCCAAAGGTAGAAGTGGCAGGGCAGCTTGTAACTCCTGAATCACTTGTAAAGGGTAAGCACCGCGTAGATATTCGCAAAATAGAAGCCTATGCAGTTGGATGCAGTCTGTATCATCTTTATTTTGGAAGTGGGCCTGAGTGGTGCGAAAAGATGAAACAGTACAGAGTAAGAAAGCTAAGCAGTAAAAAGAAAAAATCTGTAAGTCATGAACTAGTAAAACTTATTAGAGAAAATTTAGACAAGCGAAAGGCTGAAATTGCACGAGGAGAGCACAAACACAAGAAATTTGGAAAAATAATTTTTAAACTTCTCGATCCAAATCCTAAAAAAAGACTCTCACCACGAGCGGCCCGTAAGATGTTTGAACAGGTGATTGCTCGACTAGAGGCTAAAAAAAGCTAAGCACTAATTAGTGAGTCTTTTTCCATTTCCAGGGAAAAAGACTCACTAATAAGAATTGTTGTCTTAAATCACGTATTATGGCTCCTAGAGACACCCCTTAAAACTACTACTCTTTCAGGAGGCTCGCTTTTTCCTTTTCTAGCTCTGAAATCTTTGCATCAAGTGATTTTACCTGTTGCTGCGATGACTCTTGAGCGTTTATATCTTCTTGGTAATCTGGCCAGCTTTGGTCTAGATGCTGATCTGCGCTATCGCCTTCTATATAGGACTCCATCGAGGCACCTTCTCGGTCATTTTTTAGCTTTTGAATCTCTCTATCGATTTCTGCGAGTCGCTCATTTGTGCTACTCGACGCTACCGCTTCTGCAAAGCTGCAAACAGGTGTTGCTACTGTGGCACATGCAACAAATATGCCAAAAAGTTTTTGTTTCATCGTTTTTATCCATGTTATAATAAGGTCTAAAATCCAGATCATACCGAAAGTTTGAAATATTTACGATCAAATAGGTTGTTGGTTATGCTACCTCGAGTTTGAAACTTCTGGTTCTATTTGTTTTTCGGTGGTTTAGGCAAAGGTTTTGCAGGCGGGGTATTGGCATCTTTTTGTGCATGAGGAGGGGATGGGGCCGGATACTGGTGTGCTCATTGATTTTAGCCAAGTCATGACATGTAAAAAGCCAAAAAAATAGTTCCAAAAGTAGAGGTGGCAAGGCAACCTGTAAAACTTATTAGAGAAAGCTTGGATATGCGTAGTGGTGAGAGTACTCGAGGTGAGCGTAAACACAAAAAAGTTTAGAAAAATAATTTTAAAGCCATCGATCCAAATCCTAAAAAAAGACCACCTCCTCTGGCAGATCCTAAGATGTTTGAAGAGGCAATTCCACGACTAGAGGCCAAAAAATGCTAGCCCTCCAACGAAAACGACTCCTTAAGTGGAATTTTAGTCGGTGATCACGTATTATAGCTCCTAAAGATAACCCTTTAGGAAGCTATGATAAGACTCATATCTCTAGTTGCTATCAGCACAGCTGCGTTGGTATCTTCATGCCAACACCCCACTAATACACCAAAACTACGCAAAGAGACTTCAGCTAACATTCTGTCCGGCGAACGCGAAATGAATCCTTATGGATCTTTATTTTACGCAGAGCGTGCCGAAGATACCTACGTTGAAAACGTTGGTAGTGTAGCTACTTATCGATTTATTGGCCGAAGATTTCCTGAAGAGCATATATATCTACTTGCAAGCCAAAGTTTAGGCGGTCCTATGCAGCCAATGGCCAAATATGAAGTTGATGAAGATGGACAACTTGGTAGGCAAATTGATGCAGGAACATTGATGCTTGATAATGAAATGTTTCTTATGTTTGATTGCTGTAAGGGAGAGCCCATAGAATATTGGCTCTGCTCAACAGATGGTAAAGCAAGACTAAACACAACTATTGTTCCTTATCCTATTATCGCACATGGCCGTGATGGCGCCGTTATCTCAGTAAAACGACTTACACAAGATGCAAGTTTTGCGCTTCTTGAAGGCGAAGACTTCAATCCGGATGAAGAGATTTTAATTTCAACACAATCAGGAACAAATCGAACCTCAAATACACCCGTAATTTGTACGAATGGCAAATTTAGCATGCTACTAGAACCGTCAGTTGCCGGAAGAAGCGGTGGAATTGCCTATGTCGATGTTATGCGTGTAAATGAGCGTTTAATGGTTGAGTATGATTGGGGCTGTGAAGCTGTGAATCCCAAGAAAAGACAGGGAAATACTACTCGAATCAAGCAAGACGCCCTTATAAAAATTCCGACGGCGTTAGATAAACCATAGCCTGAAAAATATACTAAAATATTTATTGACATAACGCGATTGACCGGGTAGTTTGCGGTGATAGAGTAAACTTACGGAGTTAATCGTGGCCCTTGCCAAAGAAGTGATTGTTATCACTGGTTGTAGCGGACATACTGGCACGCGAGTGGCTCATAAATTTGCAGATCCGCGGTTTTTAGTGGTTGGTTTAGATATCAAGCCACCCAAGATCAGCACAACAAATTTTGAGTACATTTCATGTGACATTGCGACTAGCAGCCAAGTACATGCCAGCATGCAGTACATACGTGAAAAATATGGTGCACGTATTGCTTCTGTCATCCATTTAGCTTCTTATTTTACAGCAGATGATCAAAATTGGCACAACTATGAAAAGATCACTGTAAATGGCACCAAAAACCTGTTAGAAGCACTTTCTGAGCTTCAGGTAGAGCAGATTGTCTATGTAAGCAGCCTACTTGTTCATGCTCCCTGTGAGCCTGGTCAAAAAATTACCGAACATTGGCCTGTTGAGCCACAATGGGATTTTCCACGCTCAAAACTACTGGCTGAAGAGGTTTTAAAAGAACATCACAATACTATACCTCTTGTAATACTTCGTAGGGCACCTACTTATGATGCTCTTTGTCATTCAATGCCACTATCTCGTCAAATACAACGCATTTATGAGCGTCAATCAGCGGCTCTCTTTTTTCCGGGAAATCTTACTCACGGCAATGCTTTAGTACATTTAGATGACGTTACAGATGCCATATGGCTAGCTGTACAACGCCGCTTTGGCCTCGCAAAAGAACTTACAGTAATTTTGGCAGAACCCGAAACTGTAAGCTATGGCGAGCTTCAAAAAGTCATAGGTCTTCTTTGCTACGGTGAGGAGTGTAAAACATGGTCTATACCTAAGTGGGCAGGCAAGCTTGCAATACGATTGAGTAAAAATATCCCATTTTTGCCTCAGACAAATATTAGAGAGTGGATGATTGATCAAGCAGACAACAACTACTCCTGTGATATCAGCCTTATTCAAGAAAAACTTGGATGGGCTCCTAGACATACTTTTAGGCAAACATTGCCTAAGATGATTACCGCGTTGAAGGAATGTCCTTCAACTTGGTACAGAGAAAACAAGATAACAGTACCTGTAAGGAGGAGACAATGAAAGACGATGTATATGAAGCTGACGAATACCAATTAGATGGATATCCCAAGTTTGATATCAAACCAAAAAAACACAAAATCAAGTTCTCACGAGCCATAAGAGCTATACTTATGTGTGGGTTTGCTGGTATTATTGTTACATTATGGCTTGTTTAATAACTTCTATGTCCACCCTCAGCCTAACAGACCAGGCACTAATACAACCCCTTCTTGAAAGCTGCTCAGTGCAACTATCTGAGTATGTTTTTGCAAACCTATATCTGTTTCGAGAGGCTCATAAATATCAGCTAATCCAAGGTGAAGAGCTGTATATAAAGGGCACAACATACGATGGGGGCACATTTATCATGCCAACGTCTCGTAAAAGCTTTGATGCGCTCATAACCGACCAGAAGGCCTACTCGTCAGTAGACTTTCTTTTTCCAATACCAGAAGATTGGGCCGCATCAGCTGACAAGACTATCTGGAACACATCATTTATTGAAGCCGATAGCGACTATGTATTTGACACACAGCAGATGGCTCGATATGGTGGCAGGGGACTTAGCAAAAAAAGAAACCTAGTAAAACAATTTACCAGAAGCTTTCAGGCAACTGTAAAGCCAGTACAAGGCAATACCACACAAGATGCTCTTGCGGTACTTGACATCTGGAAAAATGCCTCAACAGGCCCACTTCCGGATGACACTGAAGCCTGCAGAGAAGCTATTGTAAACCATGAGCTTCTTAAACTAGAGGGTATCGTATTTTATGTTGATACACAACCAATTGGTTTTGTACTCGGTGAGCCACTGACAGCCGACACCTTTGCCCTGCATTTTGCAAAAGCTGATATAGCATATAAAGGCATCTACCCCTATATGTACCAAAGCTACTGCCAAGATTTAGTAGATCGCTTTGCTTTCATCAACATGGAACAAGATATGGGCAGACCATCTCTTCGCCAAGCAAAAAACTCATACGAGCCAATAAAAATGTGCCACAAGATACGTATGAGCCCTATAACAAAAAATCCCACAGTTATAAATAGCTAATACGATTGACCTTTGGCTGTAGATGGCTTTTTTGATGTGTTACTCTAAGGTAAATTAGATCGCAAAAATCAAGCGATTGGCTACAATGCCTCCTAACATGTCATCTACGATACAAGGGAGCCAAAATGAGCCACAAAGAGTGCATACTACGAAAATCCACCCCTGCGGATAGTGCCCTAGTGCAGTCCCTAATCACAGAAAACTGGGGAGGGGAGCCTCTTTACATCCGTGGAGAGCCATTTTTTCCAAGCCGCCTTCCAGGTATCCTTGCCTGCTCAGGAAATAAAGTAGACGGGTATTTGTTTTATGAAATCAAAAATCAGCAGCTTGAAGTTGTTATCGTAACGGTGTTCGATAAATACAAAGGCTTAGGAACCAAGCTACTTGAGGCCGCAAGAAAGATTGCAGAAGAGCAAAACTGCACCAGACTGTTTTTAATGACGACTAATGACAATGTAGATGCCTTGCGTTTTTACCAAACACGTGGCTTTAGTATTTATAAAATCGTGGTTGGCGCTCTTGCTCTTACCCGTAAGCTTATGCCACACCTTAGCTACCTTGGTAGATATGGCATTCCCAGACGTGATGAAATATATCTAGAAATGCCTCTTTGAAATACCACTTTGAATTTTAGCAAATAAAGTCTAGAAACTACATTGACATTTATGAAAACTGTATTAACCTACACTAGGGGGTTGATTTAAGCACGTGTTCATGAAATAACTTATCTATAAGGTTTGTCTTTTAATGATGGGTTTAGAGCTCGTCCAGAGCGACTGCAGGGGGCTTTGGGAAGAATAAAAAAACCATTAGAGTCCGGCTGAGGACGATTCAACTCAGATATGTTTATTTCAATTTGGCCATAGCGCGTGATCGAATCCTCCTCAGCCGGACTCTAGAAGTGGTGCGCGGCATTCCGCTACCATTCTATAAATGATTAAATAGCAATTTTCTTTGCGACGAGGTGACTTAACCAACAATGTGTTTGTTTTACAGACTCTAACTCCCAGCCACTTGCATGTAGAACTCTCTCAAAATCTTCTCGAGTCCTCTGCGTACCACCAAGACATGCCATAAAAAGAACATCAAACATCAATGCCTCTTTTTGAGGCAACAGCAACTCATGCATAACAAGCTTTGAGGTTTTTGTTGCTGATTCTGCACACTTTTTTAAGATTTTAATGCAATCTTCTTCATTCCAGTCGTGCAGAACACGTTTAAAGAGGTATATATCTGCTTGAGGCACTTCCTTGAAAAAATCACCACCCACTATTTGACAACGTGATTTATGTTGCTCATCTATAATTGCCTCTTCGCAATTGCTTTGTAAATCAAATAAAATTCCCTTTACTTCAGGGTAGCCTTTCAGAATTTGATTAAGATATAATCCTTTGCCCCCACCAACATCCATAAGAGTCATATTCGGCTTTATGATATCTTCAAATAGTGGAAGCATCATGCCATACTCGTGCTCGCTCACAAAAGACATCGCATCAGAAAACAGCTGTGTAAGCTCTGGTCGCATTTCTAAGTAATTAAAAAAAGGCATCCCGATTTTTGTTTCGAAGGGTATTGTCCCTTCTGTTATAGCAAGTTCTAGGTCGCCAAGAGCACTCCATCGATCTGCATTATCATGTAACACAAATGCCTTGCAGTTCTTTTCCAGAAATAGCTCTCCAGTTTGAGTGAGCTGCCCATTAACGACAAGATCGGCCTTTTCTAAATAGCTACGCACTACTTCAGGAACTTCATTGCCGTTGCGGATTTTTTCAAATACATTGAGGCTGCAGGCAACATAAATAGCCCTCGACTGCAAATAAAGGCGGCTTAGGCGCTCTATTTGTGATGGAGCGCCTTGCTCGTCTTGCAGCGCATGAAGGCTTTTTTCACTAGCTTCTGCTAACACATCCCAACGCAAATCATGGTGGGTAATTATTTTTTTTCCGCTTCGGTCCCAAGTAAGATCTTGTGATAGCTCTGTGTGAGAATAACTACCATCTTGACCCTTTGAAAAAATGTTACATGAGACAAGATAGTTCATGACCCTTTCAAGTTGTGAGGCATAGGTAATACCTAGCTTATTGGCAACTTGCTCTATCGTTAAAGAGGAGCCCCTAAGCGCTTCAGCTACCTGCAATTTGGTAATTACGTAGATTGATCGCGACAGAATAAAGCCCATGCAATGAGGAAACGCCTCTTTAAAAAATAATTCCGACTTTATGGTTGATGCTACTGGGTTCATTTTTTTCTCCTGTTTTGTTTTGCACTATTGTCATATATGTGCTAATTATTGATAATACAGGCACAGATTATGTTTTAATAACTTCAGGTTAACAATGAGTAAATTTGATCGCATGGCTACTTTTGTTGCCGTTTTCCAAGAGGGGAGTTTTGCAGCAGCCGCTCGCAAGCTCAGCATATCTTCTGCTGCAGTAAGTAAGCAGATAAGCGTGCTCGAGCAAGAACTGGGTTTTGAGTTGTTACATAGATCTACGAGAAAACTTTCTTTAACCGATGCTGGATCATTTTATTTTGAACAGGCGGATAAAATCCTACGTGAAATGGCAGAAATTGACTCACTTGCCCTTGAAATGAGAAAAGAGCCTTTCGGAACCCTAAAAGTCGCCGCGCAGCATCATTATGCAAACACCTATATCTTGCCGCGACTTAATACCTTTTTAAAACGCTACCCTAAGATTCATCTTAACCTTGAACTTATGGAACGCTTTCCAGATACACAAAGAGAAGCCATTGACATAGTTATAGGCATCAGCCGCACAACTTCGGAAACTGCTATTCAAAAGACTATCGGCCGCACGCACTATGTGTTAGCAGCAAGTCCAGCGTACCTTGAAGAATTTGGCATACCAAAACAACCGCAAGATCTTAAAACCCACCGATACATAAACCATAGTTTACGCATACCTGTGCACACCACGAAATTTAAAGATGGCCTCGAGCTATACTTAGAACCATACCTTCTTTTAAATGACACTGCAGCTATGAAAGAGTGCGCGTTAAACGGCATTGGTATTGTGAAGCTTCATCGCTATGTAGTAGATGAAGCACTAAACTCTGGAGAGCTGATAGAAATACTAGCCGATTATAACGAGCCTGAACAGCCAATCTATGCAAGCTATAGCCCTCACAAGCATGTGCCACCTAAAATCCGCTGTTTTTTAGATTTTTTCACTACAAGCTAAAAATCGCTTCTATAAGTTCGTGAATAATCGCGTGTTGACAAATTTTGCCATAATGTAGAGGATAACATCGTCATTCGAAACACGACATGTGCTAATCATTATGAGGAGCCTATCATGAAAGCAACACCGATTAAGTGCCTTAAACCCGCGCTCTTGAGCTTTACTGTAATTCCAAGAGAGGTTAAGAAAAACCACGGAAGAACCAAAGTGAAGCTTGCGGCTGTTTTGCAGCCAATTTTTGGTTTAGATGGCGCCGAAATTGTAGCTACCATAAAGGGACGAAGAAAAAGGTTCAGATACTCTAGACAACTTGAAAGTTTTATCCGCGACAACGACCTTGCTAAAGTTCACTTCAAGCCTTTAGAAAAGTATCTAGTTAAGCAAATCAACGAAGGTAAAAAAAATCCGTTACCTCTTATAAGCGATCTTAAAATCTTTCTAGAAGAGGGGAATCTACCATCTTTCAATGTTCAGATTGGTCAGTAGGGCTACTTATGCAACAGGATCAAATGAGGCTGTAACATAGCTCTTTATCGCATTTTTGATTTCGTTTTGATATAAAATGCCTGTGAAATGTTTCTCTAAATCAGGGATCCCTAAGTGAATGGTTCGCTCTGTATCAGCCATCCAAACCTCATTTTTTATATCATCAAGAAATCTTAGCGAACAGGGAGTTTTAGTAATCCATCCCGATTCAAATAATTTTAGAAACTGTCGAGGGGAAACTATATCATCTGTGGAACGAAGTTCTTGTAGCTTGTTTGTGATAATAGAGTGACAGCGCAAAAGTACATCTTGGAAAGGCAATTCATTTGTACATTGGTCTATAGCTTGCTCGATGAGAGCAACTATAAATGTACCACAGTAACGAATACATGGATTATTTGAAGCATACCAAGTTGATAGAATGGTATTACCTATCATTGAAACGTTAAGCAAAGGTTGCGAATTTAATGTAGCAAGTGAAATGGCAGAAAGATTTTTTGGGGCATATCTTTTCGGATCGCTTTCTATTATTTTGATAGGCAATGGTGCTCGTTCAGTGTGCTTACCAACAGTCTCATAAATGCTGTATGTAATTTGTTCAACTGCTCCAAAGCGTACATGTGATGTAAAACGTGCCTTTTTTGGTTTTGCGGGATTTTCTATAATATATGCAGTAGTAGTATTTACGCCGGAAATTGAAAAACTCAAAAAAACCCTTTAAGTATTTGAAATGAAACAAACTATAGTAGTTTCTTTCATTTAAAACAACAAGTTTATTATAGCGCCTGACTACAATAAACAATAAAACTTGAATGTAATAAATAACATTTTAAGTGTGCAACACTGTTTAAATAACAACAAAAAGCTTTTAATAGATTATTTTACTGTTCAGCCAAAACTTTAACTATATCTTGCAATTTTAAAGGATCTGGCTTTCTTGACTCACGCTCGACCGCACATACAAGTATGTCAACGGTATGCACTGGATTTAGTTTTGCAATTTCAATAAGATAGTCTGTCTTTTTTTCAAGTTGAAAGGCCTCTTGATAAAGAGCCGCAGCAATCTGTGGATAAAATGGGGCTACACAACTTGCGAAAAAAAGTTATTGCATGCTGTGCATTCTCACCGAGTTGCCTAGATCGATTAATTGCCTCTTTAAAAAGGGCAACTGAATGTTTAGTGCTAACCTTGTGTAGAGCAACGGCATTTTGTGCTACTGTTATGGACCGTCGATACTGCAACCCTGCGTCCAAAAAGTGTTGTGCGAAGACGCCATCAACAGCGCCAAGCTCGATAGCTAGATCGCAAAGTAATTTGAATGCATAATCTGGACACGTATGCTTACTTCAGCATCTGGATCTACAGCTTGCCCATGGCCTGGCTTTGGTAGCTATAAAACTAACGCTACATATCCATACCAGCCATAACGCGATTGTTTAGGTCATACATAATCCAAAGTGTACCAAGAACTATTATGACTAAGCAGGTAAGCATGAAGAAAAAGGAAATAGATTCCCAACGAGGCTTTGCCTCTTTACCAAGGTGCATAAAAAAGTGTAGCTGCAAAGCGGCCTGAAGAATACCTAAACCAACAATTGTGTAGATCAACTGATCTTTTGGCAACAGCTCGGCCCACACAAGATAAAACGAAGTAAGGGTAAGAATAAGGGAACCAAAAAAACCAAGTAAATACAAGGGTAGGGTTCCATGATATTCTTTTTTTATTTCTTCTAGAGATGGCTCATGGTGCATAATTATATGACTCCCATTAGGTAAACAAAGGTAAAAATGAAAATCCAGATAATGTCTATGAAGTGCCAAAACATGCTAAAAATAACAAGTCTTCGAAATGTATCAGTGTTAATTCCTTGGACAAACACCTGTCCAATCATCACTGCAATCCAAAGCAGTCCAAAGGCTACGTGAAGTCCGTGAGTTCCCACTAGGCCAAAAAATGAGGATAAAAAGGCACTTTTTTCCCAGCTGTGCCCGTTCTTGACTAAGTCATGAAATTCCATGAACTCTAAACCGATGAAGGATGCCCCCAGCAAAAATGTTATGGCTAACCAAAAGATAACCCAATTTTTGCGGTTTTTTAAAGATGACAGCACAGTGCAGCCACATGCTAAACTACTTAATAATAAAATCATTGTACTGCTAAACGCAATACCTATGTGATAAAGGTCTTTTGGCCCAGGGCCTCCAAAAGTACTCTTGTGCAAGACGCCATAGGTACAAAACAGTGTGCCGAAAAGAAGGCAGTCGGTCATTAAATATAACCAGAACCCAAGTACATTTTTTGAGTAGACGTCTTGATGCGGATCAGGCCTTCTTGTATCCGGAAAGGGTTCTCCCTTATGATGGATGGCTAAATTTTGCAACATAATCTGCAGATCTCCTTTTACGGGCTTCTTCATCTTCTTTTCGCACAGTAGCTTCAGAAAAGATCTCAAATCTTTCCTTTTCAGATAGTCGGGTAATAACAAAGTATAAAATGCCAACAAAACAGCCGATGGCCAGCCAAAATATATGCCAGGTCATAGCAAAACCAAACACTAGAGCCAACATACCGATGTAAAAACCGAGCGGTGTATTCTCTGGCAGATGAATATCTTCATAATGCTCTCTTTGCACGGGAGCTTCACCCCTTTTGGTAGCCCACAAGGGGTCTATTTGCGCAACGGTAGGAATAATAGCAAAGTTGTAAATTGGCGGAGGTGAGGGGATAGACCACTCGAGTGTTCTGCCATTCCATGGATCGCCCCCTGTAGGGTCTGCTAATCGTTTTCTGTCCCTTATGCTTGAATACAATCCATAAAGCTGTATAGAGGCCCCACAAAACATAATGAAAGCCCCAATACCTACAACGATAAATAGTCCTTGCCACCCCGTTTCACTTTCGTAGTGGCCAAGCCTTCTTGTTGCACCCATAAAGCCGAGCATATACAGTGGCATGAAGGCAAGCAAAAAGCCTCCTGACCAGCACCAAAAGGCATATCGGTTAAGTTTCTCGTCCAAGAAAAATCCTGTAAATTTTGGAAACCAGTAGGTAAAGGCTGCAAAAAACCCAAAGAGAAATCCTCCAATTACCATGCCGTGAAAATGAGCAATAAGAAACAAGCTATTGTGAACCTGGTAATCAACAGGTGGTGCTGAAAGCAGTATACCCGTCATACCTGCAATGCTAAAGTTAATAAGAAAGGCAAAGAACCAAAGCATCGGCGATGTAAAGTGCACGCGTCCTTTAAACTTTGTAAATAGCCAGTTAAATATTTTTACGCCCGTCGGAATAGCGATTATCATAGTTGTAACTGAAAAGAAGGTATTTACAAGCGGACTTGCTCCCATAGTAAAAAAGTGATGCAACCAAACGATAAAAGAGTACAAAGTGATGAGTAGCAATGCCCAAACCATTGAAGCGTAGCCAAAAAGCCGTTTTTCTGAGAATGTCGGCACGACTTCTGAAAACACCCCAAAGATCGGAAGTATAAGAATGTACACTTCCGGATGTCCCCAAGCCCAAATCAGGTTAATATACATCATAGGATTGCCGCCATTACCGGCAGTGAAAAAATGCATATCAAGGTAGCGATCTAAAGTTAACAGTAAAAGTGTAGCCGTTAAAACTGGAAATGCTACGACAACAAGTATTACTGCGCACAAGCAGCTCCATACAAAAATTGGCATTTTCATTAACGTCATTCCAGGGCAGCGCATTTTCAGGATGGTCACCAAAAAATTGATTCCACCCATAGTACTGCCAATCCCGGATATCTGAACCATCCAGATCCAGTAATCAGTTCCCTCATCGGGGCTATATTCAAGGCCAGATAGCGGGGGGTAAGCAAGCCAGCCAGAAATAGAAAACTTACCCACTGCCAATGAAGTTAACACTAAAAAAGCACCAGCTGCAAATAGCCAAAAACCTAAGGCATTTAAAAAGGGATAAGCAACATCCCTTGCCCCAATTTGCAAAGGGATAATCAAGTTCATCAAACCAAACACCGCACCCATGGCGACGAAGAAAATCATCGTAGTTCCGTGAGCAGAAAAGACTTCTTGGAAGTGGTGCGCAGTAAGAAAGCCGTAGGAATCTCCGACAGCTGTAGCCTGTTGAATCCTCATCATCATCGCATCGGCAAAACCTTTTGAAAACATTACCAGGACAACACCAATATACATAATGCCGATTCTTTTTGGATCGACAGTTGTTATCCACTCTTTCCAAAGCCATTTCCAACGCTTCAGGTATGTGATTAGTATGCAAAGCGCTATTGCGCCAAGCATTCCTGAAACAACTGCTCCATTCTGTACAGGATCGTGGATGAATGCATTTGCAGTTAATTTTCCAAACATAGTGCTTATTTCTTTTGGGGTTGCATATACTTATTTATAATGTCATTAAAAAGGTTGCTATCTTCTAAACGGTATATAGATGGGGCATCTTCTACGCCTGGTTTGGCAAGCTTTTCGTAGCCTATAAATGATAAACCTTTTTCAGAGTCCTTTACAGTCTGAACCCATTTTTCATATTCAGCTTCGCTTGAGGCGCGAGTGATAAAGTGCATTTCAGAAAAGCCACTTCCGCTAATGTTTGCTGAGGACCCTCGAAAATCACCTTCCTTGTTTGCCATAAGATAAAGTTCTGTCTTCATCTTCGGCATGGCATAAATCTGTCCCCCTAAGCTTGGAATCCAAAATGAATTCATCGGGGCATCGGCTGTTATTTCAAAGTGAATTGGGGTATCTTTAGGAATTTGTAGAAAATTAACCGTAGCAATTTTCTCTTCGGGATAAATAAAGAGCCACTTCCACTGTAGTGCCACAACTTGAATTGTTTTTGATTTTTTCTCTGAGACTATGGGTTTAAATGGGTCTAACTTGTAAGTATAATATGCTGTGGTTATGGCTATGATAATGGTCAAAATAAGTGGCAATCCCCACCAGACGACTTCAGCTAGGACGCTGTCAACAAGATCGGGCTCATATTCATGGTCAGGATTGTCTGCCCTATACTTCCATGAAAAGATAAACGTTAAAATAAGAACAGGAACAATCACCACAAGCATAACTGCCTGGATGATTAATAAAAGCCTTAGCTCTTCTTCGGCAATTACGCCGGCAGGAAAGAGGACGGAAATGTAGTCTCTAAATTGATAAATACTAATCGGCTGCATGAGTAAAATAATAAACAGGATCACTCCTGTAAAGAATAACATGCGGCCGACAAGTTTTTTCTGTTCTTTCATATAATATGATTGCTTTGATTGGTTAACTTCTTTTCGACAATACTATTTTTTTTCGTAATGTCAAGAAAAATAATGTATAAATAACAGATTGTCTCACGCAATCGAAACCGTGAAAGAAAAAGCCATAATAACAACAAGTGAAAAGAGGAACATTTGACGCGCCCATTGCGCATCGTTTGTCGCCTTAAACCCCTGAAAGCTCATGTAAAGCCACACTGATCCAAGCAAAAGCATGGTAATAAGATAGCTATATCCAGCGTAGCCAAAAAAAGTGAGCATTGACGTGGCAACAATAAACGCCACTATGTAAAAAAACATCTGCACTTTTGTGACGTACATACCTTTTACAACCGGTAAAACAGCTACAGAGGCAGCTTTGTAGTCGTTAAAGCGGTAAATAGCAATCGCAAAAAAATGGGGCATTTGCCACAAAACCAAGATGCTAAAAAGAAGTATAGCCCCCAAGTCTATTCGGTTGCTTACCGCTACATACCCTACAACGGGAGGAAACGCACCGGCGATACTGCCTACAAGTGTTGCAAATGTTTTACGACGCTTCCAAAAGCCATACAAAACAACGTAGATAAAAAATGCACTGCAGGCTACTGCAACAGCTAAGAAATTGGTAAAGACTGAAAGTACAATAACACCCACAACTCCTAATAACGAAGCAAATAGGCATGCCGTTTGTCCTGAAATTACACCCGTAACAAGCGCTCTTTGTTTAGTGCGTACCATTTTTTTGTCGAGCTCGCTATCAATGTAATTATTGAAAACGCATGCGGAAGCAATGACAAGCGACAGTCCTATCAATGTGGTCAGCAAAAGCAGCAAATCAACATTGCCCTTGGATGCCAGCATAAAGCCCGCAACTGCTGTAATTGCATTGCCCATGATGATGCCAGGTTTAGTAAGGAGATAGTATGTTTTAATCATAAATAAATAGAGAGCCTTATAGTTGTTGGGTTATTACATTCTATGTCCTAGATCGCCCATAATCCAAATAGAGAAGCCTATAATAACAAATATGATGGAAAGGGTAGCTAAAAATGTATTGAGGTTCCACATAGGGCCTTTTTCTTGACAAAGGTCTAAAAAGAAGAACACCTGTACAGTCGCCTGAGTGAATGCAAGTCCCAAAATTACATTAATTGCCATTGGTTTCGTTAGGTGAAACCACTCAGGGTTTATAATAATGAAAAAAGCAACCAAGGTTAAGATAAGTGATAACACAAAACCAATTAGGCGTTGTGGAAGTGCTTTTTCATGCATAAAGATGCCCCATACCGTAAACAATAGTAAAAATAAAAATCCAGACAAAGTCTAAAAAGTGCCAAAAAAGCACCATGCGAAAAATTCGAGAAACTCGTATTGGAGAAAGCTGCCCGCATCCAACCTGAAACATACAGACAAGCAGCCAGATTAGTCCAAAGAATATGTGTGTACCATGTGTGCCGACTAGCGTAAAGTAAGATGAAAGAAAAGCGCTGCGCGACCAGTTGTTTCCATCTGCCACTAACTCAGAAAATCCATGAAGCTCACTTAGTAAAAATATAAGCCCTAAGACAAAGGTTATAGCAAACCAGATGTTAGCTATAACTTTTTTTTCTTTATGTACATAAATCATAGCAAGTGCACAAGTAAAGCTACTTGTAAGAAGCGAAAGTGTTTCAACAAGCACCGCTGACATATGAAAAATAGCATGTGATGGAGGCCCACCAAAAGTGCTATTTCTAAACACAATATACGTTGCAAAAAGAACACCAAAAATCACGAGGTCAGACATTAAGTAGAGCCAAAAGCCAAATACCTTTGGATCACTTTCGATAGGTACAGAATGACCGTGTGCAGATTTGTGCGTATCAGGTTGGTGCATATATAGTTATCCTTGGCTCTTTTGAAGTTCTTTTTCTTTAGCTTCTAGTTCACGAACTTTTTCTGCAGGCATCAGATATTCCATATGATCATCAAAAGAAAGTATAATGACACAAGCAATAGAGCCCACAAGACCCAGCATGGCAAGCCACCATACATGCCAAACACATCCAAATCCTATCAAAAAACTAAAACCTGATATGTAAATACCCATAGGAGTGTTCTTGAATATTTCAATATCTTCATATCCATCTTGCGGATTTATACCAAGTTTTTTCATTTCCCAAAATGGATCACGTGTCGTAATTGTAGGAACCTTCGTAAAGTTATAAGATGGGGGAGGTGAAGGTGTACACCACTCTAGGGTTCTACCATTCCATGGATCTCCCGTTAGGTCACGATTTTGATTTCGATCTCTAATGCTTACGTAAAATTGATATACCTGTATGCAAAGTCCACATGAAATAATAAGAAATCCTATACCTGAGGCGATGTACAAAGGCTGCCAACCGTGAGATGCAGCGTAATGATCAATGCGTCTTGGAGCTCCCATAAACCCTAGTAAATACATAGGTACGAATGCGACAAAGAATCCTACAAACCAAAACCAGAATGCTCGTTTACCAAGTTCCTCATTAAGCCGAAATCCCATAATCTTCGGAAACCAATACTGCAACCCTGCAAACGTTCCAAAAATTGCAATGCCGATAATCATAGAATGAAAGTGTGCTACTAAAAACAGACTGTTGTGCACTTGAAAATCAGCGGGTGGTGAGGCCATGAAGATCCCTGTCATGCCGCCTAACATAAAAATAATCACAAAACCAACGAACCAGTACATAGGCGCAGCAAAAATGACGCTTCCTTTACACATCGTTCGAATCCAGTTAAACACCATCACACCAGCAGGTATTGCAATTAGCATTGTCATGATTGCAAAAAATGTATTTACAGCAGGACTTGCACCCATTACATAAAAGTGATGCAACCATACGAGATACGATAAAAACGTAATAAGTAAAAGTGCCACTACTTGCGATGTGTACCCCGCCAGCCTTTTCTGAGAAAAAGTAGCAACTATTTCGGAGTACATACCAAAGGCAGGCAACACCAAAATATAAACTTCTGGGTGGCCCCACATCCAAATAAGGTTCCAGTACATCATCTGGTTTCCACCGCCGCCTGTAGTAAAGAAATGCATATCAAAGGCTCGATCAAGCCAAAGAAGAAGCGTTGTTGCTGTAAGAACAGGAAACGCAGAAAGAACAAGTAACATGCCACATAGGGATGCCCAAACAAAAAGGGGCATTTTCATTAATGTCATCCCTGGGGCGCGCTTTTTGATGATCGTAACAATAAAGTTGATGCCGGCCAAAAGACTTCCTAAACCAGAAAGCTGCAAGCTCCAGATTAGATAATCAACACCTACTCCTGGGTTAAATTCAAGTTCAGAATAGGGGGCAACTGCAAGCCATCCCGTATTTGCAAAGTCTCCGCCAATGATAAAAAACCAGTTAATTAATATTCCGCCTGAAAAGGTGAGCCAAAAACCAAGGGAATTCACGAAGGGAAAAGCAAGATCCCTTGCACCAATTTGTAACGGGATTATCCAGTTCATAAAACCAAAGAAAATCCCCATCGCCACAAAGAACACCATGATATCGCCATGTGCGGTAAAGACTTGTTGGAAATGGTCTGCAGAGAGATATCCTGGGGAATCCGCGGCAATAGCCTGTTGAAGCCATATCATCCCGGCATCTAACATGCCGCGAACAAACATAATCCCGGCAAAAATTATGTACATGGTGCCGATTTTTTTGGGATCGGTAGTTGTAAGCCAGTCATTCCAAAGCCACCCCCAAAGCTTCTGTTTAGTCAGGAAATAACAAGCGACAGCGATCATACCTAACATCGTAAAAGTCGCACCTAGTGTGTACCACTGGTGAGGAAGCGATTCGAGAGTCAGTTTGCCATATAGCCAATTTGTCGTCATAAATGTATGTGCTTTTGCATAGGTTTCGATAAAATTTTTTCAAATAAATCACTATCCACTTGCCCATACTCAGTAACAGGGTGGAAGGTAGAAGGTTCTGCCAATAGGTTGAAGGTACCTTGATCTAGGTTTCCCTGTGATTTTTTTACACTCTTTACCCACTCTTCAAAGTTGGCATCTGTTGTCGATTTAGCTGTAAAAGTCATGCCTGAGTAGCCTTCCCCATTGATTTCTGCAGCTTTTCCTGCAAATTCTCCGGGCTCATTGGCAATCATATGCAAAATCGTCTTCATGCCTGTCATAACGTAAATTTGTCCCGCTAGTTGCGGAATCCAAAATGAGTTCATGGGAGATTTATCTCCGCACAGGGTAAAGCGTATGGGTGTTTGTTCCGGAAATTGAACAAAATTTACTGTTGCGATACCTTGTTCTGGATAGATAAAAAGCCATTTCCAATCAAGGGCTACCACTTGTATATTCATTGTTTGCTTTTCGTGTTGAATTGGACGATAGGGATCAAGCTCACGTGTGGCTTTCCAAGTTATAGGCACCATAGCAGCAATAATGACTGTAGGGATAATCCAAAGGGCAGCTTCGCTCAAGGGGCTGTATGAGTCATCAGGATCATACGTTTTTTTCTTGTTATTTGAGCGGTACTTCCATGCTGTCCTCAAAAATATAACAAGGGAAGGGACAAGTATGATCAACATAAGAATAACATTCTTGTTGATTAGCTCCAGCTCACTAACAGCGATGGCGCCTTTAGG
The DNA here is from genome assembly GCA_041737255.1 of Chlamydiales bacterium. Taxonomy (GTDB): domain Bacteria; phylum Chlamydiota; class Chlamydiia; order Chlamydiales; family FEN-1388; genus SZAS-7. The sequence goes on from JBGSSB010000042.1 coordinate 28,385, forward strand.
ATGCAGGATTACAGATAGTGGACTTTTGAATGCCCAGTAAACGGCAAACAATCCACACAGAGCGAAAAGGGCTGCAAGAAAATATCGTATTTTATTCATAGGCCCCATCAAATTTCCTTGGGCCATTAAAGTCAATAAAAAAGCCCAAAAAAAATTACATCTCAGCGATAGACAAATCAGGAATTTTCGTTTAACCTACAGATATGAATAAAATTGCTGAAATACGATCAAGTCTGGAACTCCTCTCTAACGGCCTTAAAGTCTTTGGAGTTTTACACCTTCCTGAAACCAAAACAGAATCGAAGATACCTGCTGTTTTATTTTGCCACGGCTTTGGTGGCAACAAAATTGGTAAATTTCGCTTAGCAGTAAAGCTTGCTGAGAGGCTATCTCAAATTGGTATCGCCTCATTGCGTATAGATTTTAGGGGAAGTGGTGATAGCGAAGGGGACTTTGCTGATACAACCATACAAACCCAGCTTGATGACGCAAAAATAGCTCTTCAATATTTACAGGAACATCCAAGTATTGATACATCAAACATTGCTGTTGCAGGCAGGTCTTTAGGCGGGGCTATTGCCACGCATTTAGCAGCAGAACATGGCCAAATACGAGCTCTTGCACTTTGGTGTCCGCTCTTTGATGCACAACCCTGGGTTATAAAACAAAAAAATGGAACGAGTGAATTTCAGTTTTTAGGACAAAAACTCTCGCCTGAATGTATACGACAGTTTGCAGCACTCAATACAGTACAACCTATGACGTTATTACAAAAAACACCTATGCTCATCGTACGGGCAGGCAGAGATGAAATTTTAACAAGTTATCACCATGAACAGTACCTTACTGCAAGAAACGGCTGCCAATCAACACAAGATATTGAACTTTCTCGGTCAAACCATGATTTTGCCGATACACAAGACCAAGAAATTCTCTTAGAAACAACCACTTCTTTTTTACAAAGAATATTTCACGAGGAATAGCATGAACTTTGATACAGAGCAACCACTACCCCAGCTTCTTCTAAGCCCTCTGCAAAAAGAGCGCTTAGAATATCATCCTACTATACCTGATGCCCTAAAGCATCTAGACATGATCGACTTCGAAGAGGGTCAGCTTGTAAGCTGCGAGCCCTATATAGCTCCTTCATTTCCTCACATGACACATCAAAAATCTATCACCTTTACTTCAAAAGAGACGCCTTGTGCACCATTAAATGTAGGGGTTGTATTATCTGGTGGACAAGCAGCCGGTGGACATAACGTAATTTCTGGGCTATTTGATGCATTGCAAGAGTTCCATCCCGATTGCAAGCTCTACGGGTTTTTAAACGGCCCAGGAGGCATTGTACGCAATAAAACCCTAGAAATTACAAAAGAGCTGCTTAGCAACTTCCGCAATCAAGGCGGTTTTGACATTATAGGCTCTGGCAGAACAAAAATACAAACGCCCGAGCAGTTTCGCGCAGCGTTTCATGCAGTAACAGAGAACGAACTAGATGGTCTGGTTGTAATAGGTGGTGATGACTCCAATACGAATGCCGCATTTTTAGCTGAATACTTCGCAAGCCTTGGCTCAAAAGCTTGTGTTGTCGGCGTTCCTAAAACAATAGATGGCGACCTACAAAACAAAGCAATTGAAATTTCATTTGGCTTTGACACGGCATGCAAAACCTATTCAGAGATTATCGGCAACATAGCAAGAGACTGCATTTCCGCTAAAAAATATTACTATTTCATTAAGCTTATGGGAAGATCAGCTTCGCATATTACCCTAGAGTGTGCCCTTCAAACCCAACCTAATATCGCTTTAATTGCAGAAGAAATTCAAGCAAAGCGCATGAAACTGCAAGATGTTGTCCAGATGCTCGTGGACCTTGTTAAAGATCGCTCTAAACATGGCCTCGATTATGGAGTTGTTCTTGTTCCTGAGGGGATTGTGGAGTTCATGCCAGATTTTAGCACACTTATTGAAGAGCTAAATAAACTTCTGGCACATGGTTCGCAAGATGCAATCACGCTAGAAAGAACCTTTGTCGAGCAAGAAAAAATTGCCTACATCACACCTAAGTTGTCGGTAGAAGCTCAAACGGTATATAAAAGTTTACCTCGCGAAATTCAGCTACAACTTTTGATCGACCGTGACCCCCATGGAAACGTTCAAGTTTCAAAAATTGACAGCGAACGTCTGCTCATGCAACTGACGCACGAACAGCTAAAGCGCACAGACCCCTCTATAAAATTTTCATGTCAGCCAGTTTTTTGTGGGTATGAGGGACGATCCGGCCTACCAAGTAATTTTGATGCTACATACTGCTATAGCCTAGGAAGGATTGCTGCCTTACTTACTGCCCGAAGGCGCACTGGCTTTATTGCCTCGCTTAGTGGCCTTGCATCCAGCCCAACAGATTGGGAACCAAAAGCTACGGCTCTTGTATCGATGCTTAATGTAGAAGAGCGCGAAGGAAAGCCCAAAACTGTCATCGAAAAGGCATTAGTCGACCTCAATGGCAGAGCCTTCGCCCTATTCAGCCAAAAACGTACCGAGTGGCGGCTAAAAGATCAGTACTGCCAAAGTGGGCCCATCCAATTTTTTGGCCCAAGCGAAGTTACCGACAGTGTACCAATATCGCTAAAGCTTAACCGAGCAAAACCATAAAAAGGGGACACCCCAGAACTAACATGCAGAGTCCGGCTCAAATGAATGAGGTATTCCTCAATCAGAAGCTAGGACAGACTTCTGCGGTTATATCTACCGCAGACTGCATAAGTTAACCCATTTGGTGCAAGTATCTACGTTGCTAGCTAGACAGCAGGAAGGTCATACAAATGACAAGCTACATGGTGGCCAGGTTTTACTTCTCGTAGCCGTGGAATAATGTGGCGGCACGTTTCCGTTGCATAGGGGCATCTGGTATGAAAAACACATCCTGCCGGTGGATCAACAATTGAAGGAGGATCCCCAACGATGCAAAGCTTTGCTGGTTCATTTGTAATTTCGGGATCAGGAATAGGTATACTTGCCATTAAAGCTTGCGTGTAGGGGTGCAACGGCTCGCTAAAAACCTGTTCAGCAGGAGCTACCTCCATAACACGGCCAAGGTAGAGCACGAGTAAACGGTGAGCTAAGTAACGTAGGGTTGCCAGGTCGTGCGTAATAAAAAGATAGGATATCCCTTGTTCTTTCTGAATCTTTTTTAACAACAGTATAATCTGCGCAACAACTGATATATCAAGCGATGAGAGGGGCTCATCACATATTAATAACTTAGGCTTTACACTGAGGGCTCGTGCAATACTTACGCGTTGCTTTTGTCCGCCACTTAGCTGATAGGAATACATAGATGCCGTACTATGCGGAAGCTGCACCATATCCAAAAGACTAATAATATACTCTTCAAGCGTGCCAGAATATTCCACTTTAGAAGTAACAATGGCCTCTCTTAGATGCCCCTTGACCGTCATGCGAGGATTGAGGGATGCATCAGGGTCTTGAAATATCATCTGCATACCGCGAAGCGCGCGCCTTAACTCTCTTGAGGATAGCTCAGTAAGTTCCTTGCCATCAAAAAATACACGTCCGTGCGTTGGCGGATGAATGCACATAAGAGTTTTCGCTAAGGTCGATTTGCCACAGCCACTTTCACCAACTATGCCCAAAGTTTGTCCCAAATAGCCTTCGATATCTACGTCACGAAGTGCCAAAAAGCGGCTATTCTTAAGCTGGTATTCAACATCAATTTGTTTTACTTCATAAAGGGGATTCATACACCACTTCCCATAGTTACCAGCTGCTGCTGCTGCTTAAAGCATCGGCATTGATGACCGCTGTCGCTACCTATTAGCTGTGGCACTTTTTGCGTGCAGACTTTCATAGCAAAGGGGCAACGTGGCATAAAGGCACACATGCCAAGATACTGGCCAATCTGAGGCGGTGATCCCTGAATTGGGCGAAGCTCGCTTGAATCATGGTCGATAAGGCGAGGAAGACATCCCAAAAGGGCTTGCGTATAGGGGTGTTCTGGCTTAGCAAAAATATCTCTGATAGCAGCCTGTTCAACGATTTTTCCGGCATACATAACGGCCACGCGATCTGCTATTTTTGCCACTACGCCCATATCGTGGGTAATAAAAAGTAGGCTCATGCCAAGTTCTTTTTGCAGCTGCATAAGTAGGTCTAGTACTTGGGCTTGTATTGTCACATCAAGAGCTGTTGTTGGCTCATCGGCAATTACAAGTTTTGGACGGTTTACAAGAGCCATAGCAATAAGCAGTCGCTGTCTCATACCACCAGATAACTCATAAGGATAGGCCGAAAGACGCCGCATGCAATCAGAAAATCCAACCTGGCGCAGCATCTCTGCTGCAACGGCATATCGCTCATCTTTTGATGGATATAAATCTGAGCACATAGCCTCCATAAGCTGCGTGCCTATTTGAAGTGTAGGATTTAAACAGCTAAGAGGGCTTTGAGGGATAAAGGCAATGTCTTTACCTCGAATTTTGCGCATTTGGGCCTGAGATTTTTCGAGCAGGTTTTGCCCTTCAAAAAGTATCTGGCCACCAGCTACCTTGGTTAGGGGAGAGCGAAAGAGGTTCATAATAGACATGGCGGTGATTGTCTTACCAGATCCTGATTCGCCAACAAGGGCTAGTGTCTCGCGAGGAAAAAGGCTAAATGAAACATCGCGCAAAAGGGGATGGCAACCTGTTTGGGTGTTTAAGGTAACATGAAGGTTTTCAACTTTTAGCAAAGGTGCTTGATCCATTAGCTTTTGATCCATTAATTCTCCTTCACTTTTTGTGTAAGGTGACGACGCGACTGCGGATCAAGCATATCCCTTACGCCATCCCCTAGCAAATTAAAGGCAAAGATAGTAAGGGTAATTGTTACCGAAGGTATAAAAAGGCGCCACGGATAAAAGCGCATAGCACCCATGGCATCGCTTACTAAAGAGCCAAGACTTGCTAAGGGTGGCTGCATGCCAATGCCTAAAAAGCTTAAAAAAGCCTCAGCAAATATAGCCTGTGGAATACTGAGCATAACAATGCATGTAACAGGCCCTGATATGTTTGGTAAAATATGGCGCAAGATAAGGCCGCCTGTTCCTACACCAAGAGACCGGGCAGCTCTGAAATACTCAGTTTGTTTTATACCTATTACAAGGCTTCTTGTAATACGCGCCATCTGAATCCAGCCAATAATTACCATGGCAGCAATAATTGGAGCAAAGCCAGGGCCCATAATTACAGTAATTAAAATAGCAAAAAGCAGATAAGGAAGGCAGTAGATCATTTCGGCGATGCGCATCATAATATGATCCGTATTACCACCTCTAAGCCCCGCTGTCATACCCCATGAAACACCAAGCACAAGATCGACAAAGGCAGCAGCAAGGCCAATTTCAAGAGATATACGTAAGCCTATGCACACCCGAGTCCACATATCTCGGCCAAGTTCGTCAGTTCCAAATATATGAGACATGCAAGGTGAGAGATTTTTTAGCGGCAGGTTTGTCTGGTCATATGCATAAGGGCTTAACATTGGCCCAAAAATGGCCATAACAGCCAGCACGCTTAAAATAATAGTCCCAATAAAAATACTTTTTTGGGTGCGAATTACTGAAAAAAATGAACGCGGATCCTGAACCTTAGGTTCATGATCTAGCAAAATCTGCTCTCTTTCGCTTGCTGACAGTGGATAAAATTCGTCTATCATGCAGTAGCCCTGACAGTTTTACGAGTCATTAACATGCTTTTAGCTTCGGGATTAAGAAGCGCACACAGCAGATCAATTACAGTGTGATTAAAAATTAAAAGTATGCTGTAAAAAAGTGTAAGACCACCAATTACCGGAAAATCACGATTGATAACGCTATTTACAAACCAGAGGCCAAGACCTGGTATTCCAAAAACACGCTCAACAGCAAAGCTGCCAACAAGAACATTTGTGGTAACAGGGCCAAGATAGGAGAGTATAGGTATAATTGCATTTTTTAAAACGTGAACAAATACAACACGACCCTCTTTTATCCCTTTAAGGCGGGCAACCTGTATATATTCTTTTGTAAAAACCTCGAGCATGTTTACACGAAGGAGCCTTGCTATGTAACATGCCGGCCCAATAGATAACGCCAGCGCCGGAAGGACAGTATGAGCAAAGCTTCCCCAACGGGCTACAGGAAAAATCGGAAAGTAAAAAGCAAAAAGAAACTGCAATCCTGCTGCCAAGACAAACGTGGGTATTGAAACCCCTAGCACAGCAAAAGACGTTAATACAACATTTGAATAACCCCGGGAATTAAGTGCGGCAAGTGTGCCAAACAAAATACCGCAAGGAAGTGCAAACAAAAGCGCTTCAAGACCAAGTGTTGCAGAAATTGGCAAACTGCCAAATATAATTTGGTTTACTGTTTGCGAAGGATATTTGAGTGAGGGACCAAAATCAAAAGTAAATACCTGAAGGATATAGCGAGAGTACTGTAGATGCAACGGGTCATCAAGGCCATAGTAGCGCCTAATTGCTTCTAGCGTTGCAGGCGGCGCATTTATTGACTCTTCTGCAAACGGGTCACCCGGCACAAGATGCATCAAAATAAATGTTGCCGTAGCAATAGCAAATAAGGTGAGTATTGACACCCCAATTCGACGTAAAAGAAAGTTACATATTGCAGCAAACACACTCTACCTATTCTATAGTCCTTACAGAGATAAGCTTATTGCTAGTTTGCTGCAACAAAAAAATAACGCTCAAAAATGATTTTAACTTGCTGATTGTTAAAGTTTAAGAAGCTCAAATGCAGCATCAAGCGATGCAGGCGTTGGCCCAAAGCTTGCCACAGCACTACTACAGGAGGGTATTACCTCTGCATCAAGCGTGGTGCCAACACACAAAAGCACCACATTTTTATTACGCTTTTGTATCTGTTTTATTAGTTCAATCTGATTAGAAAATTTCCAGGCATTAGCAGTTAACACAACAATGGAATCTGCTGTTTCAGCAGATTCTAGTACTCGGTTGATCTCATCTTGCGATGGCTGAAGCGTCTTGTAATAAATAGTTTTATTTTTAGCCATTCGGGTCTGTTCAACTTCAAAACTCAAAAGCTTTGGCGCCACAACAACCAAAGATTTTGGTTTAAAATCCGGTTTCATATTGTTGTAGAGTAGCTGCACGCTTCGTTTAGCCACATCCTGGCTAAGCTCTTTACTGTCAGGCATATCAGTTGTAGAAAATGTAAGCGGATAGGCTGCTTTACGTTTGAGAATTCTTGCTACAGACTCATCAACTCTTGATGTTGCAATGCGCCCATCAAGTACAGCCTGAACAAGTGCTTGATGCACCTTGTACATTGAATCAGCCGTCCCAAGTGATTCTTTTGAAAAACCGCCCGCTATCATTAAGAGGTCACAGCCGGCATTAAACGCTTTAATTGCTGCCTCTGCAACACCTGAGGCCTGACTAAGGGCACCATCCATCAGAAGCGAGTCACTTACGATAATGCCCGTAAACCCAAGTTTTTGCCGTAAGAGACCCTGTAAAATGGGCGCTGAGAAAGTGGCGCACATATCAGGGTCTAGTGAGGGAACTAAGAGATGAGCCGTCATAATCACTTCAGCATCATGTGCAAGCTTCATAAAAGGATAAAGCTCCACAGCTTCAAGTTCTGTTACAGATTTATCTACTACAGGAAGCCCTTTGTGTGAGTCTACAGTGACATCGCCATGTCCCGGAAAGTGCTTAAGTGTAGCTATTATTCCCTGCTCTTTATACCCCTCCAGACTTGCCTTAGCAAAAGTGGCTACCTGTTGAGGGCTTGTGCCAAACGAGCGTATGCCAATAACAGGGTTTTCGGGGTTTGTGTTCACATCCACAACAGGGGCGAGGTTCATATTGATGCCCACAGCTTTAAGCTGTTGGGCTATAGCGACAGCCACACGCTTGGCATACTCAGGCTCACCGGTGCGACCAACGGCCCAGTTGCTCGGAAAAAGCGTGAAACCCTGTTTAAGGTGAGTAATAGCTCCTCCCTCCTGATCAATAGCAATAAAAAGGGGAATGCGGGCAAGACCTTGGAGGCCATCGCTTAGGCGCTTTACCTGCTCGGGGCTTGTAAGGCCATTTGCCGCACGAAAATAGATAATACCCCCTACATGGGCCTTTTGCACCAAAAGCCTGGCATCTTGGCCCACTTCCTCACCCATGTAGTGCACCATGAGCAGCTGCCCTACTTTTTCCTCTAGTGTCATAGTCTCAATAGCAACGGCGTTGAGTCCCAAAGAAGTCACAATAAACACAAAAAAAGAGAAAAGAAGGGGGAAAAATGCCATTTTACACCTATTTTTTGACATAGTATAGCTGGTTTCCCTAGGCAAAACAAGGTGCAATACGTAACTCATTGAAATAATAATTATCATTATATAGAATAAAAATTAACAGAAGGGGTAAGTTATGCACATTCAAAATAGCGCAGATTTGAACAATTACTACCAAAATACAGTTGAAAATGAAGTAAAAGAGCCAAAAAGTAATAAAACAAGACTAATTATTGTCAAAGACAAGGATGGCTCTGAACATCTAGAAGCCAGAAAGCTTAGTCTCACTGAACGTATCGGTGCTTTTTGTGGTGGCAAAGCTTCTCTTTCACGCGTGGTGGAGTTTTGTAACCAGAAAAACATGAACTGCGAAGCTCTAGTAAAATTAGTTGATAGCTACAACGATCAACACAAGGGTAAAATTAGCTATTCCTATATGATTCACGGAACATCAGCCACTAAAACAGAGCCGTCTATCATGGGTGTAGCCAATTTAGATACAGCCATTGAACGAGCCTTTGATAAGCAAGACCTAGAGCCTTTAAATAATTTTCTTGTTTCAAAATTTCCCAATGACCCTGATGTGATGAAGAAGTTAATAGACTACTTTAAACAGGCCGTCAAGAAAGGGCATAAGGATGTAGCTACTGTATTAGTAAAGCGTCTCGATTTAAAAGACGTAAAAGATATGCTATTATCTGCCTGCACGAACGGCGATCTTGAAACTGCGAAGGCAATTTGTTCAGGAAGGGATGATAACGTCCTCTACAATAAGGCCCAAGCTGCCGACACACCACTCATAAACGCCGTAAGGGAAAACAAGTTGGAAGTAGTAGAGGTTCTGCTTTCAACAGCGGTTGTTGACCCTACAGTTAAACCATATACCGGCGACGCCTTGCAAGCTGCAAATAGTGATAAACATATTGAAGTTGCAAAAGCCCTTCTTAATCACCCCAAAATGTCTATATCCCCAGAGAGATTTGTCTTTCTTCTAAACGAATCAATAAAAAATGGGTCAACTGAAATTACAAAAGCACTTTGTTCATCAAAATTTGCTAGTCAGGTAAATGAACATGCTGACACACCTCTTATTAGTGCATGTAAAGATAAGAACATTTCGCTTAGCGAGCGTAAAGCTGTAGTGAAGCTACTGCTGGAAAACACTGGAGACACAATATTTCATGAAAATTCAAATCATCTCGACGCACTATCTTATACCACAGAGCTACTTGATGTGTTTACCGAGTTTGCTAGTAGCCGAGCGCCTCTTGCAGACAAAATGAAAGATAAATTACAACTTAAGCAGCTAAAAGAGCTCGCGACAACCTCAAGTCAAGAGACGAAAGGTAAAAAAATTAATGACCTTAAATCATTACCTAAAATTGATCGTATGGATCTGCAAAATGCCTTCAATGCAGTCCTAGCCCAAAAAGATGGGCCTTCAAGCATAAAAACACTAACTCAATATGAACGAGCAGCAATACTTTTTGATCTCGTTCGATCGAGCAGAGTTATTACACCTCAAGAAGCCGACTTGCTAGTTAAAGGGTTAACTAAAGGACAAGTAGCAAGTTCACTCTCTTGGCTTAACAATCAATTATCGAAATTGAACCCAATCAGTTTGGACAAACAAACTTTAAAAGTGTCCAGTGAACAGATAATATTGTTAGGAAAAACGCTGATGAAAGCTTGTGCAGACAGCCCTAAATCAACTGAATACGATCAGTTAGAACGCATGTACAAGGATTTTAAACCATAAAAACAAGCATACCACACTGTCCGATCACACCGCACATGGCGCGGTGTGATCAGACATCTTTTTTACTTCACATTGATAAAGTAGGCATCGTCAATATCTACCATTCCCATAGGCGATAGTGTAGCTTGCTCAAAATTATCATTCTTCCCATAAGAGAAGGCAAAGTGAAACAATGGCAAGATTGGTGCATCATCCATAAGTACATTTTGTGCGTTTTGTAGCAACGTCATACGACGTACTGGGTTTGCTTCTGCATTAGACTGATTAAGCAGGCGAGTGTAGTCTGCATTTTCCCAGCCAGTGTAGTTTGTGCCGTTGTCTTTGTACTGAAACACTGACAAAAAGCTCATTGGGTCGTAGTAATCAGCAAACCAGGATCCTGCAGCTAAATCATACTCTTCAGCAAAAAATTTATCATAAAACGTATGAGGCACAGAACCTTCAAGCTTTACATCTATATTAAAAGCTGTTTTCCAGTTTTGGGCTAAGAGCTCTGCAATTTTCTGCATGCGCTCTGATGAGACGTATGACAAAGTAATTTCAGGCAGGTCATTTCGTGTCATCCCCATGTCAAGCAAGGCTAGCTCAAAAAGCTTGGCAGCTTCAGCTACGTTATAAAGAGGGGGTCTTGATTGTATGCCCATTCCAGGAGGCACTAAAGATCCCGCAGGCTTTTGATCGCCTTTCATCACTTTAGCAACGATACTTTGGGTATCAGTAGCTAGGCTGAAGGCTTTTCTAAATTTTACATCATTAAAAGGCGCTTTAGTTAGATTCATTCGTAAAAACTGTGTGCCAGCAGCAGGTAAAAAATGAAGAGCGTTAGTTGTTTTAAGGGCTGCTTGGCCAGCCTCACCTAGAGTTGAAAGAGGTGCTCCAACCCAGTCAAGATCACCATTTCTAAATGAAGCAAGTGCTGCTTGATCATCCATAAATGATATATGCGCCTTTTCAAGCTTTACCGTTGGATGTCCCCAATAATTTGGATTCTTAACAAGTTCCAGCTTTTGATCAGGCATAAATGAAGCTACATTAAAGGGCCCGTTGGACACGCACTGCATTGCATTTTCATCTTTAAAGCCTGGATGAGCTTCGGTCCATTTTTGGTGCACAGGCATATATGCAGCCGTTGCTGTGAGCTGTAAAAAGTATGACATTGGGTTTTCGAGGTTTACAACGAGTGTGGTGTCGTCTAGTGCATAAATGCCAATTTCATCTTGAGTAGTTCGTCCTTCAAAGTAGCTCTGGGCACCCTTTATCGGAAAGAGCATATAAGCCATAGGGGCTTTCATATCAGCCCTAAGCATAGACTTCCAGCTATATTCAAAGTCGGATGCGACAACTTTATCACCATTAGACCATTTAGTGTCACGAAGCTTAAAGGTATATGTTTTTAAATCAGGGGATATTTGAATGTTCACAGCACAGCCAGGAAAAATCTTTCCATTTTCATCGATATAGGTAAGGCCTTCAAATATCATACGGGATATATTTGATGTAATAAGGTTGCTCGACAACCTAGGGTCAAGGCTTAATGCCTTTTCTGCCAAGGGCAGGCGCACTTCTTGCTTTTTAGAATCGGCTACATCTGAAGCGCTTTGGCTTGATTTTGACGTACAACCTGTAACAATACAGGTAGCAAACAGTGTCGCTACACAGCCATTAAAAAGTTTCATCCGGGGTCTCCTGTCATATTCAGTGGAAAAGTCTAGTTAAAGCAAAAGGTTGGCTTTCGAGTCAAGCAACAAAAAACACTTTGCAAAAAAATAAAAATCGTTAGGATGCTTAAAACCTAGATTCTGCAATAGAAGATGCTAAATTTAGGGTAACAACATTATCTGGAGACCGAAACATGTTATCTCAAAAGCAATGGATTACAATTGCATCAATCGGCCTAGTTGCCACATTAGGCTATTGGGCGGTATCTGAAACTGAATATACACCGACGCACATGGATGCTGAGACCTCCACCTGGAAACTCTACAAGCCTAACAGCGATCAATTTGAAGTAATGCTCCCTGCTATTCCTCAGCACGTTAGAGAGTCGCATCCAACAGGCGATGAGTTTACAAATTATGATGTCTATCTTTCACAAGATAAGCAGGGCAACGTTTATATGATCAGCCTAACACAATATCCTGAAGCATATGACATGGGCAATCCCGATGATATGTTAGAAGCTGTAAAAAATGGGGCTCTAAGCTCGAATGCCAAAAATGAACTTAAGGAAGTTGAAAAGGGCACCTACATGGACCTTCCATCAATTGATTTTTTTATTTCTAACAACGACACCGCCATCAGAAGTAAAGTTATTCTAAGCAACAACACACTCATCGTACTCACAGTGATGAACAGAGATGAGGCTAAGATTAATAAAGATTTTAAATATTTTGCTGACTCTTTTGTTTTAAAACCCTTTGTAAACCAAAACCCGTAGTACTAAAGTCTCATTTTGGGGTACAATACTCCTAAAATTTTGAGATTTTAATGATAGCCAGTAGATTACGTCTGATTTTAAGCTTAGAGCTTATAGCCTACTACTTTGCAGCCCCCTATATAATCCTCCTTGGGTTGGATGAAAAAAGGGGACTGCTCGATGCAGCAACCTCCATGAATCACCGCTTATGGAGCTATGCACTTTTAGTTGGAATCTACCCATTTTTACTCATGCTTGTATCTCCCTATGTGGGACGCCAACTTGATCAGAGACGCTCTAAAATATCTGTGTTACGCAAGGTGCACCTTGCCAATAGTGCCTGCTACTTACTGCTTGGCCTTGCTGCCTATTTTCAAAGCTATACATTAGGGATTATTGCTCTTTGTATCCCAGGGGTTGTAGGCTGTGCCTCGCCTATTGGAAAATCTCTTATTGCAGGGGTTACAAAACCCGAAGTGCGCGTACAGGAATTTGCAAAGCTTGCCTTTTTAAAGGGTCTCGTAAAACTGAGCATTCCACTTGCCAGCGCCTTCATTTTTAAAGTATTTCTAAATGAGTCTGGCTATATGCCAATGTTTTTGGTTTCCTGTGCTTTATCTTTTTTCAGCTTTATTTATAGTTTTACCTTTGTTCATGATTGCTCCTCAACAGATACCCCCCAACAGGCAAACTGTAAAAATGTGCCAACACCAACGCTCTCTTTACTGCGCAGCCTTGTGCAAAAAAATTATGCCCTGCTTTTAGCCTTTGTGCTTTCAATTACGGGGTATTCTGTTTTTGTAAAGTTTACACCATTTGTGCTCTTTGAAACATTAGGCGAAAACCCCTCAATCGTAAACTACTTTGCCTCACTTGTTGGTCTTGCCTATGCCCTAAATCAATTTATTGTGGTTCGCTATGCAGATAAAGTAGCAAAACTCGTTGGCCTTATTTTTGCTATACTTTGCAGCTGCACGATGCTTCTTTGTTTTACAAGCGCAAGCCCTGTTTGGTTTTTAGGGTTTTTTATAGTACTTTTTTGCTTTTCAGTACTTAACACATGCATAGAGGCTAGGCTTTCGCTCCAGGGGATAGCAGCAAACCAAGGCACCGTACAGGGGATTTTATATAGCGTCGAAAACTGGGGATACATAATAGCTCCCATAATGGGCTCCTTCATTGCCAGTTTTTCAACACTCTACCCACTTTATTTTGTTACCATACTGGCAATGATTGCCTCCCTATTTTTTGCCTATTCACAGCTACTTAACAAGAGATTACAACGTGAGTATTATACTAAAACCGGGTAGAGAAAAATCTCTACACGCTCGCCATCCATGGATATTTTCTGGCGCCATAGCTAAACTACCTGAGTTTACAGATGGGGATACACTAGCCGTACACTCATCAAAAGGTGACCATTTAGGCTTTGGCTACTTTAATCGGCGCTCAAACATTATTGGCCGCATGCTTTCATTTACTAAAGTAGCGCCACTTGATGCACTCACAAGCCATATTAAAGATGCAATTGCGCTTAGAAAAAACCTTATCAGCACTACGCGCACAAACGCTATTCGCCTTATCAATGCCGAAGGGGATTTTTGCCCAGGGCTTATCGTAGATCAGTATAATGATGTATTAGTTATGCAAATATCAACACTTGGCATAGATAAGCTCAAAAGTCAAATCGTTGCTATCTTGCAAGAAGAGCTTAACCCATCATGGATTTATGAAACATCGACAAGCCCCTCAAGAAAAGAAGAAGGGCTAAATGAATGCAGGCAAACCCTTTTTGGTAAGCCTCAGGATGAAATTGCAATTCATGAAGATGGTCTAAAGTTTCTTGTAAACCCACTTAAGGGCCAAAAAACAGGCTTTTTCCAAGATCTTCGCGAAATGAGAAAGCTTGTAGGGGAGTATTCTGCATCAAGGCGCGTGTTAAACTGCTTTAGCTATACGGGGGCCTTTTCATGCCATGCCTTAAAGGGTAATGCTAGTCATTGTGTATCTGTAGATATATCTAAAGAGGCTATAGAGCAAACAAAAAAACATATGGCACTTAACAATTTTGATGAGTCACGCCATTCAGAAGTCGTTGCAGACTGTTTTGATTACCTGCGCGATAATGAGCTAAACTACGACCTTATCATCCTCGACCCACCAGCATTTGCAAAACGAAAATCTGACATCCCAAAAGCCCTTAAAGGCTATCAGGAGATCAACCGCACAACCCTTGCGAAGATGCCTAAAAATTCGTTACTTCTTACCTGTTCTTGCAGCTACCATGTAGATGAAGAGCTCTTTTGTAAAATGCTATTTCACGCAAGCCGCGAGGCTAAACGAGAGTTGAGGATAGTGCAAAAGCATAGACTAGCCTTTGATCATGCTCTTAACATATATCACCCAGAAAGTAGCTATCTTAAAAGCTATCTGTGCTATATTACCTAGCTTGAAAGCTGTAACCAACCCCAAGCTTTACACAAACTTGATGTGAACTTTATGGGAGCTTTGTAGTAGTAATAGAGACTTCTAAAGTCATAACAAAATAGGAGAGAGAGTCTATGTCAATACCAGCAGTGTTTACCAATTTCTTGCCCGCACAAGTTACGGAGCACCTCGAAAAGGGCTGTCAAACCATATCTAAAGTAGCAACGCAGGCCCAAGGGTTATATAAGCAAACTGAAGAGCGTCTTATAACGCTACTTAAAGATACATTGCCAGAAGAAGTACACACCGTAGCCGAAAAGGTCGCAAGATCTATTCCCGAAACACTTTTTGCAGCAAGCATGCTCTCTGGATCCATGAAGCTTGCAGCCTCTATATATGGCGTAGCACGCCTTACATGGGCCGCAACACCTATGATCCAATCAGCACTCAATGGTGATTTTGAAGGCGAGCCTATGGAGAGAGCCGCAGGACAAGCTCTTGAGCGCCTAAAACAAATTAACGAGCGTTTTCGCCCAGCCATCTTTTTGGCATGCGCAGTTGGCGCTGTTGCCTCGACAGCACTCGGCATAGCAAGCTTTAGTCCAACACTTACGATGACGGGCGCATTTTTAGGCATGATTAGCTACATGGCTTTTGAGTCAATACAAGAGGTTAAACAAGTAGCTCAACCAGCCCCACAACCCCAACATCAAGCTGCTGCTGTTCAAGTTGCTCAACAAAATGCTCCCGTAGGCGTAGACTAACTGCCTGATCTACTCTCATGTGCATCTCTTGTTTCAAGAGATGCACATCACCATAAAAAATCTAACAAAAGTCCATAAAGCAAAGCCTGGCAATAAGACTCGACTAAACGCAGATTCAGCCCTCTTCAAATTAATTCGAGATATCTATATTCTCAAATTAAAAAAGAGAAATGCCATGATACCCGTTTCACGTGTTACCAGCCCAGAAACTTTCGAGCCTGAATGGGTAGGCTCTGCGCCCGAAGCTATTACAAAACGCTATGCTACCTACTATCACAACAGAAAGCTTGAAGCTGATGCTGAAGGCTGGACAAGCTGGATGGTTCGAGTTGCTGCACGGAATCTGCTTTCACTTGCCCAAGCAGGAAGTGCCTTTGTAGTTTCAGGCTACTCAGCAGTTGCGGTGAGCCTCGCAATGAAAAACGAAGTTGCCTATCACACGGCTGGCAAAGTAGTAAAGAGCGCCCATGCTGTTTTTGTAACCAAAACACGCGTGCCTATTGATCACATGCGGGTAGCTGCTACTACTGAAAAACTCCGCCGCATTGCAAGCACCGCCAACCCCGAAGAGTTCATCGAAGCCATTAAAAAATTGTACACCAAGGGCTATCTTTCATCTCATAGCTCGTATGTTTTAATGAATACCCTCAACTCCGAACTTGAACCTGCTCAAAAAATAGAAGCCATTATTCGATTCTTGAACCGTGCCGTGAAACTAGCAGGCTACGAAGACCTTTACTACAACAACGGTAAGTGGCTTTATCAAATACTTACCTGCATCACTGAAAAGGCAACTATTGAACAAGAAAAAACTAACTAACTAACTAACTAACTAGTAGAATATCAAATAAAAAAAACAGCACACTGGGGGTATCAATGCATTCAGAGGTGCTACTAAGTAGTCTACAGACACTAGCAAATGCAAGTATCAATGAACAAACAGGCCAGCCACATCTTGCTAGGCGTCTTACATGGCACGGCTATACTCTTACACAAGCCGTCTACCCATCAACGTTTATAACAGCAAACGATCTGCGTCTCTTTCTCGATAAAATAATAAATGCCATTTGCCGATTAGAGCATGAAAGGCCCTTTTTATTTTTCTCAGTGCGTCTTATCGAAGAAATGACTCCACTAGAAGAGAAAATAAAAAGAGTCTGTGAGTGGCTTGTAAATCCAGCGCACGCAAATGAAGGGGAGTACTTGCTTTTGCGTAATGTGCAAGAATCGATTCCTACACGATTAGCTCTTCTCGTGCAAAATCAGGCTTTAGAAGTCCAAAGAAAAAATGCGTGGAATCTTCTTGAGAGCCCATGTACATTCCATCACTTTTCTCAAATTATTGGCGGCAAATTCAGACAAAGGCTAGAACAGGGAATCGACCCTAAAATGCCAACGTTTGCCTTCTTGGCAATAGCCTACGCCGCATGTGGCTTTCATTTTGGAATGTACAGGTATACCCAGCTTGTGACCTATATACAAAGCCTTGAACAGGTTGATCCCTTAAGCCGCGATATGATTTTGCTCGCTGTTATCCATAGAAATATTCTTCACGCACAGCTACTGTTACACAATCCACAAAGCAATCAAGATGCTCTTCGTGAAGCTCTAAAAGATTTTTATAGAACACGAAAAACACTTTTAGAAAAACCGACTGGCAACATTTTAAAGCAGATGGAAATTGATAGCTATTTGTTGTCATTGTTTGTAGATTTCAAACATGAAATTGCTGGTTTTGAAGTTGTAGACCACAAAGCACGTGCGGTATGTTTGTGCGTAGGACTTGAAGCGGCAAATGAGATGCAATTACTCGAATCATTTCAAAGATGTCACAATTTAGCGACTCTACACGAGGATGTACTAGACCCCTTCGAAGAACTAAACTCTCTGCAGCACGTAGGATACTTTCGATACTTCATGTTTCACACCGGCAACCTACCTAAGGGGACTTGATGTCACAATCGGGGTCCAATCGGGGTCAGACCCGTTAATCCGTTAATCTTGGAATTTTTGGCCAATTACTCCATTATACGTCTCGGCAATAATGGGCCGGATATTTTTTTCTAAGAATCACACAGATATATCCATGTATTCTGGCTATCGCTACATGATCTATAACGTAAAGAAATAATAACCCAAAAATTGTGAACACGTGACCAATAGTGCAAAAAGATTAACGGATTAACGGGTCTGACCCCAATATGACCCCAATATTGACCCCAATATATTGACCCCTCATCTTTGGTTAGAGGCTAGCTAGATAAAATTTGACATGCTTTCATGCGTTGTCTCAGAGCAAATATAGCAGTAGTTGTTATTGCTATAAGTAGTATCGAGATTGCATATGTAGCATTAGTTATAGGAAAAAGCAAAAGAAGTGATCCTAAAAGAGCCGAAATACTAAATTGACCTGCTCCAAGAGCAGCTGCTGCTGTGCCCGCAATAGCTTCAAATGGCTCTAGGGCAGCAGATGCTGATCCGCCTATTATGAACATTGCACCCATGCAAGCAATAATCATAGGCAGCAAAAAGCCTGTCAAGCTAGATGCCGCCAACATATGCCAGGCAAGCATGCTACTTCCACCTATAAACATAAGAAGAATACCTACCTTAAGTGTAGGCAAAATTCCTATCTTTTCAAGAACCTTCCCACTGGCAAGGCCACCTAAGCTAATAACACACCCAAAGAGCGCAAAATAATATCCAAACTCGTGTACCGGCACACCATGAAGTGTAATGATGATAAAGGGCGATACCGATAAAAAGCAAAAAAACACAGCTTCGGCAAGTCCTGTCATGGCTGCAAAAACCATAAACTTTGGATTACTAACAACAGCTTTGTAGCGACGAAAAAGAGACCAATCAATCTTTACTTGATTTACAGTTGGCAGTGTTTCCTGAATAAAGCGTTTTGTAATAAAAAATGCGAAGATACCAATAGCCGAAAGAAAATAAAAAACACTTTGCCAGCCAAAAAAGAAATATAGGTATCCACCTAAAATAGGTGCTATAGTTGGAGATATCCCAATAGCTCCTTTTAGAAGACTATACATTTTAGCACTTTCGTCGTTAGAGTAAAGATCTCTTACCATGGCAAATGATGTGACAAGCATTCCACAAGCGCCAATAGAGGTGAGTACACGCGCCACAATTAGTTGGGCAATATCCCCGGCATGTGCGCAACAAAGCGCACCAAACGCAAAAAAAAGCGCAGAGGCATAGAGGGTTGGCTTTCTCCCAAAGCGATCTGCTAGCGGCCCTATAAAAAGCTGACCTAACCCTGTAATAAACAAAAATAGACTCATTGTAAGCTGGACGAGAGCAGGCGTAGTGTCAAATATTTCAATCATTTGCGGCAGCATTGGAATGTAGATATCCAAGCCAAAGGCGAAACTAAAAACAAAAGGCGTTAGAATAGCTACTAGCTGAAATTGAGAATATTTTTTCATAGAAAAAGAGTATAGCTGCATGTCATTTGATAGGGTAGTCATAAATTGATTCATCAAAATCGGGGTCAAATCGGGGTCAGACCCGTCAATCCGGTAATCTTGAATATTGTTAGCCGGCAAGAAATTTTATATTTACGTTTATTCGTTAAATAAATAACCTCTACTCCATGAGCAGAAAGCCTCGTATTCACAAACCAGCCGGCTTTTACCACGTTATGCTACGCGGCAATAACGGCCAGGATATTTTTTTCACAGAGTCAGACCGATATCGTTTTTGTCTCTTTCTGCAAGAGGGAACTCTACGATTTGGACATTATATTCACGCATTCTGTTTAATGACGAACCACGTACATTTGGTAATTCAGCCAGGGATTACTCCCTTGTCGCAGATTGTAAAGCGCTTAGCTTCATGTTATGCTATGTACATAAACCGGGTTCATGCAAGAATTGGTCATCTTTTTCAAGGCAGATTTAAAGCCATTCTTGTTGATGATAGTAAATACCTAGCAGAACTTATTCGCTATATTCATCTCAATCCTGTTCGTGCTGGAATGGTAAAAGCACCCGAAGGATATCTTTGGAGTAGCCACCAGACCTACTTAGGCCTTAACCATATCCCGTGGTTAACTCAAGAGACGCTTATGAAAAAATTCGATAATTCTGCCACTCATTCTGCTCGTAAATGCTATCTGGCCTTTATCAACGAGGGTATAGGGCTGCCTATACCCAAAGAAGTCTACTTGGGCTTTTATCGGGGAGCTATAGTAGGTGACAATAAATTTAGCGATGAAATAGCAAAGGCTGTTCGGCTAAGCGAAAAGCAAAATTCACAGCTAACAACAATCGACATCCTGAATCAAGTAGCTTCTCTGCTGGAAATTTCGGTTGCTGCCATGCAAAGCCGTGCCAAACAATCCAGACTGGCCCAAGGCAGGGGGATAGCAGCTCTTATCACAAAAGAACATCCCGGGCTAACCATTCAGGCATTAGCAAACGAGCTCAATAAAGACCCAGACGCGCTCTCTAAATCAGCCATTGCAGTAGAAACAATGGCAATTCAGGATGAAAAACTTAAAGAAGCAATTGACAAGATTCGGCAACAATTAGCGAAAGTGAGCCAAGATTAACGGATTAACGGGTCTGACCCCTATCTATGACCCCTATCTAGTCTCGCACCCTATCATACGAGGTCTTAGAGCAAATATAGCCGTAGTTGCTATTGCGATAAGTAGTATCGCAATTGCGTATGCAGCAGTAGTTACATCAAAGAGCAACAGTAGCGAGCCCAAAAGAGCCGATATACTAAATTGAATGGCTCCAAAAGCAGCTGCTGCAGTACCAGCAATAGCTCCAAATGGCTCTAAGGCAGCAGATGCTGATCCGCCTATTATAAACATTGCTCCCATGCAGGCAATAATCATAGGCAGTAAAAAGCCAGTTAAACCAGGTGTGGCTACTATAGGCCAGCTTAGCATGATACAGCCACCTATAAACATAAGAAGAATGCCTATCTTCAGAGTAGGCAAAATTCCTATCTTTTCAAGTACCTTACCACTAGCAAGGCCACCCAAACCAATTACGCATCCAAAGAGCGCAAAATAGTAGCCAAACTCATGAACCGGAACTCCATGAAGTGTAATGATGATAAAGGGCGATACCGAGAAAAAGCAAAAAAACACCGCTTCTGCAAGCCCTGTAATGGCTGTAAAAACCATAAACTGGGGATTGCTCACAACCTCTAGGTATCGATTAAAAACAGAACTATTGATTCTTACTTGGTTTTCGATAGGCAATGTTTCTTGAATAAAGCGCTTTGTAATAAAAAATGCCAAGATGCCAATGGATGAGAGAAAATAAAAAACACTTTGCCAGCCAAAATAGAAGTAGAGGTAGCCACCCAAAATAGGCGCAAAGGTAGGGGAGATCCCAATAGCTCCATTTAGCAGGCTATACATTTTAGCGCTTTGTTCACTCGCGTAAAGATCTCTTACCATGGCAAATGATGTAACAAGCATTCCGCAAGCACCAATGGAGGTGACAATACGGGCTACAATAAGTCCTGTAATATCTCCAGCATATGCACAACCAAGTGCGCCAACAGCAAAGCATAGCGCAGCGGTATAAAGTACTGGTTTTCGCCCAAAGCGGTCGGCTAGAGGTCCTATAAAAAGCTGCCCTAACCCTGTAAAGAGCAAAAAAAGACTCATTGTAAGCTGGATGAGGGCAGGCGTAGTATCAAATATTTTGATCATTTGAGGAAGCATTGGTATGTAAATATCCAAGCCAAACGCAAAACTAAAAACAAAAGGCGTAAGAATAGCTACAAGCTGAAACTGAGAATATTTTTTCATGGAAAAGAGTATAGCTGAATACACTTTGAGGTGGTAGCTATAAATTTAATTTATCAAAGAAACCCCATGACTGCTCACGAAAAGGTGTACTGCTTTGTAAAAAGGAGCAACGGTTGTTACTCCTTTTAATGATTTTTCAAGGTCTAGAAACAGTATAGTACAATTGCTGCCAGTTAGGAATACATTCTGATAATTCATGGTCATCAAAGATGTAGGTTCCTTCTTCTATTTTGTCGTAAATAACTTTCCAACCAGTAGGATATCGGTAAAGCATTCCTTGCTGATCAAATGCCTTATACGACTCTATGATTGTTTTAGCAAAACCCGAACCTCTAAGATCTACCTCTTTTGCCGAGAGCGACGATCCTACTGTGCAGGTGATGCAAAAAAGAAAAAATTGCAAAACTTTCATTGTTAATCCTTTTTAAATCAACCCCTCAACAACAATACTGAGGGGTTGATCATGTAATTAGTAGTGTTTTTTATGTTTTTTATATTTTTTACATTCTTTACTGAAGAGCTTTTTATACTCAGGTTTCACAAGGTCACTTAAGCGTTGAGCAACGCCATAACATGGGGCCTGAGTATTGCTGTTTGGACATGCAGGGAATATGCTAGCATCACAGACCCTAAGCCCACAAACATTGTATACTCGGCAATGACTATCTACAACAGCTTCGCTATTAGATGGCATACCCATTTTGCAGGTACTTGAACTGTGCCATCCCTCGAAGGTATTGTTGAATAAAAATTCTCTGAATCCAGATTCATTAAAAGCCAGGGCCTTAATGACAACACTATCACCACCGCCGCTACCCGCAACGATAACTGATGGATCATACCCTTGCAGGTTATCAACAATGATCTGGAAGGTATCTTGATCGATCACCGCACTTACTTGATGGTAGTCATTTAGCTTTTCGGCTGGTATGTTATTAAATGTTATTGCATCCTGGATCAAAATTGTATCAGCAACTTTAAAACCATGATCAGGCATCGTTACCGTTACAGTAGCATCACCTGATTGCGTTGTAAATGGGGTATCAAGCGTTTGTTCATTTGTTGGTGACAAAAAGACATTGCTTGGTGGCCATAGCATACGTACAAAGTTTCTATTATTAGGCCCATTGAGTGAAACAATCGTTCTGCTATCTGAACTATCAGGCCCATAACGCTTTGTTGAAAGTGACTGTATTAAAGGCCAACCTGTATTTTTAAAAGCTTCAACCCGTGCTTGCATGTCATCTTCATTATTAATGAGATTAGGCGCATACACTGGTGGCTCAAACGGATTTGCACTTTTAATCAAGCAGCTTCCTTCGCCTTGGCTTTGGAAAAGCTCAAAAAATGCGCCCGATATGTTAGTGCTAGGCTTTGGCGGAACAGATAAACTTCCATACTGTGTGAAATCATACCCTGGAAGAGTGTCAAAATTTGCATAGGCACCCACGAAAGGTTCATCATACCACTGCTCCCAGGAGTAATATCCACCTATAACTCCGGAAAAGACAGGGAGCTGACCAATCAACATAGCCATGTTGAGAAACTTTTTGGTCGGGTCAGTCTTAAACAGGAGAGTGTCAGACGTTCCAAGAAATCCTTGAATACTTGCTGTATCAAATGAATCTGTGTCTGCTGGACCAGAAGTAAAGCCATTATAAAATAACTCATTTATGGGCAGACCGCCAAATACTTCATAATTTACTTCCTGGTGCCAGTTTACTTGAAAATCAGGGTGGTCTTGGAGGTGATTACCAACTCCTGGTAGATTCACGCGGCATGCAACAGGGTCATTAAGGCTTTCAAGGTGCTCTCGTGGACCAATGCCATTTCGCTGCAAAATTGCAGGGGATTCTACAGCTCCACCACATAAGAAGATATCAGCTGCTGCATAGGCTCTAAAAGTTTTTGCTAGCTTTTGATTTTCTACAGTCTGAATTTTGTTAGCTGTAGCCTTTGGGCCTTCAGTACGGATATTGCGATTTATTTCATTTACATGCCATCCGTTTACAACATACTCCACTCCAATAACTTCGTTTGGATTTTCGTCGTCAAAAAGAAGCTTTGTTAGATAAGCCCCAGACTTAATCGTAACATTATTAGGCAGATCAACAACTGCGTCCTTTTTTGCATCATATTCCTTTTTTGTAACTACAGGGTAGATATATGCAGGAGCAGCATAGCAGCGAGCTAATAAATCTTTTATGCCCCCGGTGGATCCATTGTCCGGAATGGCACTTGAAGGCGTTACAACTAAAGGCAGTCCAAAATACTCAGGGCCTTTAGCATTCGATACATCAAACGGTGGTATATAGCTCTGGCCTATACCGCCATTAGGTAAAAGGGCATATGGGTTATGACCCGGATTTACAGTTGAGCCAAAACTAGGATCAGTTTGATCATACTGACTGCGAAGTACAGAAGTATATGTTTCTGGAACTACTGCTTCATCCGGATCGGCATAAAGTGCAAAACGTCCTGGGAAAACTTCATCTAAAACACTTTTTAGCGCATCATATGATCCAGCAACACTTGGCTGATTTACAAGTTCTCCCGTGACTGTTAAAAACAACTTTCCTGTTGTGCCTTGCTTATCGGGTTTTATTGTGTTAACAGGAGCGGCACCATTAAAATAAGCTACAGGTGAGGCTCCGAGGGCGACATTGCTTTGCGTGCGATTTTCCACTTTTACATATGCACTATTCATAGCATCGTAGCCCCATTCTGGTCCTGCAAGATTTTCCCAGATGTCATACGTTCCTGATTTTGTGCCTCGATACCATAAAGCAGCGTTGATTGCACTCGTGCCTCCCCAAAGGGAACCTCTCGGTGCAGCCACTTTTCTCTTCAAAAGTGTTTGGCCATTTGCATTTTCTGCAAAATATTGCCAGGTATAACAGGGCTCATTTAAAATAAGTGGCTCCACCCCTCGTCGAGGCCAACCAAGGACCCCAGTCATCATTATCAGACGATAGAAATGTTGGGTTTGGAGGATTAGGATTTGGCCCTTCTGTAACAGATCGTACTTCTTTATTGTCTTGCGTAGGATCGGTGCCAGCTTCTAACACAAGCACCTTCATCCATGGAAAATTGCGAGCAAAATTGTAAATTAGATTGGATCCCGATGTTCCAGCTCCAACAACTATTACATCATAGTTTTCGCAAGGGTGACCATTATTTTTACGTCGCTTAACATCTTTTGAAGATAAGGGGCAGATGCTGTGGGTAGTGCAACAGTGTTGTCCATCTTTATACTTAGAGGGTTTTCTGTGACTTTTCCCATGACTGCATCGAACATTTTCGACAGGAGTTTGCGCAACACAAGAGGCGCTAGCAAACAAAAACAGCGCTGCACTCGTGGCTGCAAAACCATTTAGAAGCGAACGTAATCTCATCTAATTTTCCTTAAATAACGTAATTTAGGTACTTTCTGACCATATTGGTCACTATTTACAAAATTCTCTGGACTGATATATCTCTCGTAAAATGCCCAATCTACCCTGAAAGCTATTTTTTACACATAAAAAAAATTGCCATCAAGCATGAAATTTGAGTCAGAACCAATATCCTTTACTGAGAAGTTCATACACATTTGCAGTGCAAAAAATAGAAATTTCACTTTGCACTTACAATCAAGGCTTTGCCCATATTTTCACTATATTTTAAATAACGATATGATAATAGTGAACTCAGCAGGAGTAACAAATTTTTTAGGATTTATCTATGGATAGCGTTGGCTCACATTTTTCTGGCAATATAGAAATTCAACCCGAGCACTATAGTGTGAAGAAAAATAAGCTTCATATTGGGGATAAAGCTTGTGTTGTGAGGCAAAATGGAAAGGTTATAGAGGATGTTAGAACACTAAAGGCTATTGCTGATACGTTTAATAAGACACTCGAAGGCACACCTACCATCAAGAAAAATGAGGTTTGGAAGGTAAATCCCGAAAGTGTCCAAGTTTTCGACCGAACAGAGGAAGGCACACTTAAATCAGCTCCCAAAAGAGAAATTGCGTTCATTGATGAAAGTGCTCACCAATTATACAAGCAATTTTTTGAAACAACAACAAAGGTGCGCAGTGTGGCAAATGCCGCATTGCAGAGTACCCAAACTAAAGAGCATACCCACACATCTACCTATAAAACTCTTAATTCCACCCCCAATAGCCGATACAGCCCAAAATTACTTGCAAAGCGGCTTATCCTTAACTATGGCAATCCAGAGAAAATCATTACAGCCATAGAGGGTTTACGCACTAATGATATTCGCTTTAACGGCAAAAACGACTTTTTTTCCGTAGATAAAGCAGATTTAAAAGTGATTTTAGACGCTCTAAAGAATGCCTCAGTAAAAGAAACAAAAGACAAAATTAATCCTAAGAAATTACAAAGTGCCGTAGCAACAGATTTAGTAGGCCTTGTCAAAAGAAAGCCTGTAACAGCAGATGCTATTAATGAAACCGGCCCCAGCATGTGCCAAACCTCAGGGCATGTTAACGAAAAAGGGGAGTTTACTAAAGATGGCAAAACCGTTAGCTCGTTGCTGCAAAAAACTGACGCTACTGTTTGTGAAATAGCCAACCACGCTGTTATCACTTTAGGAGATTCACACAACAGCAATGATGAGGTGGTGTTATCCCGATCTGCTCGCACAGATACTGCAGATAAAATAGATAAAAAAAGCCTAGCCGACATCCAAGCAAGACTTGACAGCACTTCTAAAAATGGGCTTGTTAAGGTTAATAACAGTGACGGTTCGTATCATTACGAATACCAGCGCGTAGATATAAGCTTAATGGATGCCAATGTTTTAAAATCGATTGCTACAACACTAAGATCGGGAATAAGAAACTTCAAATCCATCATGAAAGGTGAAAAAACATCTCCTGTTGAAAATGAAAGAAGGTTCTTGCGCAACAAAAAAAGAGGCATAAAGGAAATCTGGAACAAAAAAGAGAGCAAAGTAGATCCAGCCTCAAATCGACGCTACATAGAGCGCACTTGCAGTGAAACCGTCAACGGAGTGAAGCAAGAGGTAAAGGTAAGAGAATATGAACCCTTAGTCTCAAACTTTGTATTTTCTGGCCAGGCAAAAAAACCCGACAATGTAAAAAGTGCTCGCTTGGGCAATATTGAACCAGCTGTAGCGTTGCTGCGCACTATGGTTGAAAATACTCAGGATCTACAGAAGTACAAAGACACTTTTGACCTCAGCCCAACCAAACGTAATAAAAGACTGGTGGAGTTGATTGAGATAGATCTAAAAAGTGAAGTGCTACCAGAAAACACGAAATCCGCCCTTAGAGCAGTTTTGATTACATTAACTGGACTCGATGAGAATAAAAAAAACTACGATACTAAAGAGGGCAGCGGCCAGCAGTTTTTAGCATTTGCACTGTTGTCTGAGGTTGCCAATGCAGCTAAATCAATTGAATGTAAAAGTGGAAATGACCGCTCTCTTACAGCAGTAGCGCTCCTTTGCAGTGCAAAAGAATGGCAAAGAAACCATGAGGGAAATTTGTACGACCCTACACAAGAAACGGATCACTCATCATTTAGCACGTTTAAAAATTCTTTCAATAAGTACGTAACTGCCTTTGGCCCGCAAAATTTATTGGCTGCACGAGGTGTGGGAGAAAATGATAAAGCAGATCTTAAAACAGGCAAAAGTCCTGTCTTTATGAGGTATGCTGAAGATCACGTAGAAGAGATAAAAAAAACATTCAATATTCTTGGCTTGAAAGAAGAAAAGTAGCGTAAATAAAAAAACACCGTAAATGCTTACGGTGTTTTTTTATTTAAAGAGCAATTAGTACCCGTGACTTGTGCCACAGCCGCATGATGAGCGAGCATTTGGGTTGCTAATCTTAAAACCTGATTGCAAACCATCTACATAATCAATCTCACAGCCCTGAAGACGCCCAAGCGCTTGCTTGTATACGTGAATTTCAATGCCGTTCGAATGGTAGATAAGATCATCTTCTTCTGGCTTTTCAGAAAAGCCTAATACGTACTCAAAGCCACTGCATCCTGCAGGTTTTTCATCAAAACGAAGTGCCCAGCCTTCTTTGCCTTCTTGGCTAGAAATGCGTGCAAATACTTCTGCTGCATTTGGTGTAACTGTAATAGTTGAAGGGTCAGATTCCTGCTTTAACACAGTGTTTAATCGATCCAAAAGATTTGTTAGGTCATCTTCGTTCATGCCATGACGTAGCACACCAGATTCTACAGTTTCCCAAGTTGATGCTGAACATCCAACGCAATTAAGGCCAGATCGTGTAAGTTCCTGGGCTAGTTTCTGTGCTTTTGACGGAAATTTTGAAAAAATTTCGTTTATCGTCATTTCACGTGTAATTGTTTCGCTCATACTACCTTCCTAAAATGAAATTGTGACAAGACCCTGTTTGATTTTTGCCTGGCAACACATACGCTCTTTACGAGTGCCTGATTCACCAAGAAAATCAATTTCCGCTTCTGATGGTTCTGACAAGTTTTCATGGCCCGAAACCACCTCTACTATGCACGTACCACAAACGCCTTCGGTACAGGCAAAGGGGATGCCAGCTTCTTCGCAAACTTCTGCGATAGAACCACCATCTTCAACTTCTACTTCATCACCTGTATTTTGAAAATGCAACTTTGCCATTATAATTCTCCGTAACTTTGACAATATTAATTATAATTAATTAGAGTGTCAAGTAGATTCTATTTCTTTTTTATTGGTTTTTTACTTGCCGCTGTCTTCTTAGCCGGCACCTTTTTTTCAACATCTTTGCTGTCAGCTGGTTTTTTAGCAGCTGGTTTTGTTGCAGCAGCTTTAGCTTTTGCAGGCTTTTCTTTAACATCTACGGCCTTATCTGCTTTAAATACAGCGGTTTTGTCTTTAGACATCTTTTTGTTCATCAATCTGATGCCTGTATCCTTGAAGTCAACCCATATAGGAGAAGTCCAGGCCATGTGGCCATCCTCTTGTGTTACTCTCAAATAGTAAAAGACAAATGGCTGTTTATCTTTACCTTTTATACAGCAATCAGCAAGGTTGTCCATATCATCATGTATAAATTCAAAAAATTGAGCCTCTGGCGTAAACTCTTTTAAAACTTGGCCATTACGTATTAGCTCAACTGTAGCAAGCTTACTTGTACCGGCAACATACCCTGTTAGGTGGCGATTTACAGCAAGACCCGGCTTTTCACCCCCATCAATTTCGCTACCCATCGGAAGGCCTGCTAAATTGATCCCTACAATGATACGCTCGCCTGTAGTTGCGTAGCAGTTTCTGTTGTACAGTCCATCAAATACTGCTGAGCGCGAAAGGCCATCAGCAAATACAGCGGTCATACCAGGGGAGTATTGCTCTTGGTCATTGTCATAAAAGTCGGCATAAATGCCACGGTCATCAAGGCCACCAGCTACAAATCCAAAGCGTTTGCCATCAAGCAAAGCTTTTAAGCATGACCCCTCAGCCGTTTCATTAATTCCACGTTTTGCAGGCCCTTTAATAGGTCTGATGTTTCCTTCCTTGGCAGTGCACTCGGATGATCCCCAAGCATTGTAAATTTCGACAACACGCTCAAAGTCTGGATTAAAGTCGTCGAAGTTATATTCAAAGCCCTTAGCCATAGTAAAGCTAGGAATTGAAAGCATCTCTTTTGGAGAAAAGAGTTTGTAAATCTTTTTAAGAGCGCTTGAGCGCTGATCTTTCTTACGTAAAATCCCTTTTTCACCTTTTGCAAAGAGAATTTGTCGTACACCTTCTGTCTTGGCTTCTCCAACCCACTGCTCTCCAAGTAGCACTGTAAAGCGCTCTTCTTCATTTAGCTCTTCTACGTTTTGAGAAATCAATTTCCAGGTTTCATTGGAGGTTTCTTCTACGTTTTCAAATGGAGACGCACCAAAAAAGTTTATTGACTTTTCATCTCTGAAATGACGAAGGCAGCTTTCTATATTTTCTGTTGAGTCAAAACGCTCAGATTCACCATGTAAAACACCCCAAAAAAGGTTTTTCATATCATGACCAAAGCACTTAATAGGGCATGAATGATATTTTTCTTTAGTTTTTACATTTGTTAATTCAATTGTGTAAACACCGGGATCGTTAAAATAAAGATTGGGCAAGGCTATAAATCCTGTTTCAGGAACAAATAGCTTCCACTTTAAGTTTTCACGAAGGTTCTCGTGGCTTAGCTCAATAAGAGTGCTTTCCGGAGCATTGCTGGTTAAGTTTCCAAACTCGTCTTCAAAACGAAGCACTACATCAAATCGACGATTTTTTGTTGTGACAGATGGCGATAATACTCGTATTGTACTGAGGACATTGCCCTTAATATCAACGTTAAAGCTTTCAGGATCCTGAAAATTGCCTTTTCCAGTTGGATCGATATACAATAGAAATGGACGACGTCTCTGAATGGTCTGCTGAGCCATATTACCAAATTTTACAGGGTCTTTGCCCTTTGGAGCACCCATGAATATAGTAATGCTGCTACCACCTGCGACCTCCTGCGGGAGGGTAAATTCAAATTGAGGCACATAGCTTTGCGGTAAATCGACAGCTCTTGCCTGAATTACTTTGCCATTTTCTAAAACAGCATAAATGACGTTAGATTGGGCCTTGGGACCTACTTCTGGAGTCTGCCAGTCAATCGATCGCCCCTTGCTATTGATATCAAATTTCAATAAGGTTCCCTTGGGCAGAGAGATTGCTGGTGTATAGACAAATTTCCAAGTACTTGTCTCTCCAGCTAAAATAGAACTTGGTTCGAAATAGCATATTGATCGTCGCATGAGTTTTCTCCATTACACGGCGGAATTTTGCACGATAGCCGAATGTTTTTCAATCTAAATCAAAAACTAACAGGATGATATTGCATAAATAATCATCATAATGCCAACCTTGGTGAGAAACCTTAGCAAAAGCTAAATAATTTAACTTGAATACTCTACCGATTTTGTCTCACGAATTACCGTTACCTGTACACGCAAGTTAGCAACAAGTGGCTGAATTTTTTTTGCAATATCCTTAGCTAAAGACAACGCATCAGCTTCTGTAACAACCTCAGGACGTACAAATACCTGAAGCTCGCGTCCTGCCGACAAAGCAAATGCCGATTTTACTCCAGTAAAACTTGTCGCTACAGACTCAAAGTCATGAAGCCGCTTCAAAAATATTTCTCCATTTTCAGCACGCACACCAACTCTTGCACCAGATAAATAATCAGCGCACTTTACAAGCATAGCTTCAAGTGTTGCTGCCGGCATTTCATCGTGGTGGCAGCCTACGCCATTGGCAATCTCTTCGGTCTCTGCATTTTCAAGGCACAACCTATATCCAGACAATGCATGCGAAAGGGGAGTGTCAGTTGTTATCGCCTTTCCAATGTCATGTAAAAGTCCCATCCGCACAGCCTTAGGCACAGACAATTTAAGTTCTGCCGCCAAAAGCCCCATAATAGTAGCAACCTCAACAGAATGGTCCAAAAGGTTTTGCCCAAAACTCGTACGCAGCTTTAACTTGCCAAGATGTACTAAAAGCTCTGGGTGTAGTCCATGAATATGACACGATAAAGCTGCCTGCTGACCATATTCCACTAACCTAGAAGCTAACTTCTTTTCAGCTGCTTGGACCTCTTCTTCAATACGCGCAGTTGTTATGCGGCCATCCTGAATAAGCCCCTCAAGGGCAATTTTGGCAATTTCACGCCTTTGGGCATCAAAGCAAGAAAGTGTAAGTGTAAGAGGGGTATCATCAATAACTACCGTTACACCAGTTAACTGCTGAAAGGCCTTTATATTTTTTCCTTCGCGGCCAATAATTTTTGCCTTCATCTCTTCGTTAGGCAATATAACTTCACATAGCGTTGCATCTTTTAAAGCTTTATGAGGCAACCTGGAAAGGGCAGTCACAATAAGCTGAGAGGTTGTTTGGTCAACTCTGGTTGCAAATTCTTGTTTTTTATGAAGATAGTATAACTGACACTCTTTATCTGTTTCTTCCTTCGCCTGCTTTAGAAGCTCATCTCTTGCCTGTTCTGGTGTGAGGGCAAGTTTTGACAAAAAGAGCTGCTCTTCAGATGTAAGTTTTACCTCGCGCTCATGAAGTGCTTTTTCTTTTTTTTGGATTTCTTGTAGCTTCTGATGAAGAGTCTGTTTCTCTTGAGCTAAAAGTTGCTCTTTTTGGGTGAGAGCTCGCTCTGTTTTACTGTGTTCCTGCTGTACTAGGTAGGCTTTTTGCTCAGCTTTTAGCACAATTTCTTTTGCTTGCAGATGTGCCGCATCTACCGCATGGTTTGCCTTGTTTTCAGCTTGTGCTAGAAGGAGGTTTGCAAGCTCGTGAGCACGGGCATTTTGCTTTTTTTGCCAGTAGAAAAAGCTAAGAATCACTACACCAATAGCCCCTACTAATGCCGCAATCATTATGATCCCTTAACAATAGGTGTAATTTTTACCTTTTCTACAAAGCGATCGCCCGTATTCAAAATTTCTATATTAAATTCGTCATGATGAAGCACAACACCCTTCTTAGGGATCGTGCCTAATCGGAAGAATACATAACCTGCAAGAGTATCATATTCACCCTCTTGCGGCACCTTAATACCTATCTCTTCGGCTAAATCAAGTAAATTTACTCTACCATCAACAATCCAAGAGCCTCGGCCTGTAGGTATAACTACAACCTCTGCTTCATCATACTCATCTGCAATTTCGCCCACAATCTCTTCCAAAATATCTTCAATCGTCACGATGCCGGCAGTACCACCATATTCATCAACGACAACAGCAATATGGCTCTGTTTTTTACGAAATTCCTGTAGTAGAAAGGATATTTTTTTTGTCTCAGGTGTGTAGAGTACGTTTTTAGCAAGATCTTCGATTGGCTGCTCTAAAAACTCTTTTTCTTTACCCTCAGATACATATTCCATGTACTTGGCCAAAATGTCTTTGTACATAAGTACCCCGACAATATGATCTTGAGTATTTTTGTAGACAGGCACACGGCTATATCCCTCTTTTTGCATACTTTCAGCAGCATCTTTAATCGAGCAGCTTTCAGATAAGCAAAAAAGGTCAACTCGCGGAACCATTACCTCACGCACAATGCGCTCTCGAAAGGTAAGTACTGACTCAAACAGTTTTTTATCGTGATCGTTGAGTAAATTACCTTCTCCAATATCACGTATTAAGTCGGCCAAACTCTCAACGCTATGCTCTTTTTTGAACACACGAACAATGCGAGATTTCCAGGAAACTTGTTTACCGTTTTTTAGTGGGGATTTTTTGTTTTTTATAACTATAAACACTATGAGAGCACAAAGAAGTATGAGAGCTATCAACGAATAGAGGCCTACTTCCGACATAAAATGTTTCCAGTTTTTTCAAGGAGTTTCATATATTTTTTTTCTTTAGCACGCATTCGAGTGCGATCTTTAGGGTCAATATCATCATACCCAAGAAGATGTAAGAGCCCATGTACAACATAAAGAGTTATTTCTCGATAGGGGTCGTTATTTCCTGTTTCTTCAGCATAGTTCATAGCTTGCCTAGGACAAACAAACACATCGCCTAAGTAACAAAAACCAGCCGTTGCATCAGTATCCATAGGAAAAGAGATACAGTCTGTAATCGTAGCATCGTCGAAAAATTCTTTATGCAATTTACATATAACTGGGGAGGAAACAAAATGAACGGAAACTTCGTCACACGCTTGTTTTTCAGCTGCAAGAACGAGCATAACAAGCATTTCAAGCTTCTGACGTTCGTGTTTGAGGGGCAGGTCCTTTTGTCGATCTGAAATGAGTACCTTCATCATACTTTAACCATATTGCTCAGACAAAATCTTTGCAAGCTCCAACGCAATTAAAATGAAGGTTTAAGAAAAAATCAACCACAGAGAACTTTAATCGCGCTCTGTGGTAAATTATTTTTTAAGCAGTTACAAAAGCTCGAAAGCTCTCTTACTACTATAGGAAAGGGCTCTGTCAAATCGCCACAATATACTACGGTATGATTGGCGTTTTTGGAAGACCAGTTACTTTTGTATTTTCACCATCTTTCCAGCGACCGAGCTTTTTAAGAGCATCAACACGTTCGAATCGCTTCAAAACGTTTCGCTTTTTTACAGATTTATTTGACTTTCCAAAACTTGGGTGTCGTGACATGCTAATTCGCCTCCAGTTACAGTTTGGGAATATAGGCATTAAGTGCAGTTTGTGTACCTGTGAGGGCATTCGCGTGCTCTTTAAAACCTTTTTCTAGTGCATCTTTTTTTGGGCCAGTTTTTGCAAAACCGACTTTTGGTCTTCTTGGGGAGACCGATCTATCTCTTGTTTTTTTACTTAAGCGTACCATTGGAATACTCCTTACAACAGTTGGCTAGACATTCTAACGATTTTATTCTTTTACTGCAATTGCCTTAGCACTTCCAAAACTCATTACATATTTAAGAGCCTCATCGGCAGGAACATCGAACGTAGATACATCAGATTTTAAGAAGGTACAAAGGTAGCCATTTGTGGCATTTGGAGTAGATGGAATGAATACAGAAACGTACTGTTTGGCTTCTGTTTCATGATCAGACAGCTTAGCCTCGAATTCGGCTGTAATTATGCCCACTGTAAGCTGATCTGCCGTAGGGTAGGGCACAAGTACTGCATCGCGAGAAGTTTGCTTCTCGTGCGGCTTAAAGAAGACGTCAACTAATTCTTTTGATGGAGAGTAGATATTGCGGATTATAGGAATTTTTCTCAGCACTCTATCAACATAATCTCCGCACGATTCAAGTAATACTCGAGCAGCTAGAAATCCCACTAAAAAAACAAACACTACAAGAGCTGCTACAATGAGCGCTTTTGAAACTAAATAAGTGACCTGGTCACGGGTAATAACGCCGAGGCCATTATCAAATAAATGAGTGCTATTAATAAAAGAGTTTACCGCGACCTCAAAAGGCTTGGTGACCAAACTAATACCAAATGCCATAACTACATAGGTCACGATCACAGGAAGAAGTGTTACAAGGCCTAAGAAAAAGCTTTTTTTCATAAATCGTTACTTTTTATAACGTTGGGCATAAGAACGCCACATGAAATAATGTACCTCAAAGCCTCTTCAACCTTCATATCTAACTCGATAACATCATCTTTGCGATACATAAGCAAAAAGCCAGTGGTAGGGTTTGGGGTGGTAGGCACAAAAACTGCCACGCGACCATCTAGCGAAACCTCTTGTGTGACAAATCCAACAACCATTGAACCCGGGTGAGGAAAAGGCACAAAAACTACCTGCTTAAATGAAACACTATCATGCCTAAAGACAGACTGAATAAGCTCTTGGGATGTTTTATACACAGCACTTACGATAGGTATGCGGTGCAATATGGCATCAGATAGTTGCAAAAGATATTTAAATAAAAAATACCTACCTATGGCGCCAATGGAGATAATTAAGCCAAACAAAAGGCAAAGAGCAAGGACTTTACCGCCGAATTCTAAAATTTCAGGGGAGTGTATGCCTAGCAACTTTAATGCAGTTATGGCAACCCCGGTAAATGGGTCTGTTAACACAGCTAGAATAAAGCCAATAATCCAGTAGGTAAGTGCTAATGGCAAAAGCACAACGAGACCAGTAACAAAATACTTTTTCATGCAAACCTCTCAAGTAGCCGGATACTACCACAACAGCACTGTTTGTGATAAGAAAAAGAATTATTGGTTAGAGTCAGATCTCACTACTTTTTCCATTCCCAATCGCCGCCCTTTGCATAGCGTTTTTTCTTTTCACGCTTTTCTTCTTTCAGCTTTGCGATTCTTTCTAGCGTAGCCTTCTTTTCATAAAGAAGGTCTTCGTAGCCTTTAGAGAGGCTTTGAGCAAGAGGATGCGTTGGCAAGAGGATTTTTTTTGCAATCTGAGAGCGATTACCATGTGCGCAGTAAATATATAATACTTCGTCTGCTGGCAAATTATCTGGGATATTTCCTTTCATGAGTTCGCTTAATGGGCAGTGAATAGCATCTTTTAGATGGCCCATGTCCCATTCATCTTGTTCTCGAACATCGACATATATACCTTCCATCTTAGCGTCTCCTTCCAGATCGTCTTCTATCTTTTTTATTACTTTTATTTCTATTATCCGGCTTGTTTCCAAAG
The DNA here is from genome assembly GCA_041737255.1 of Chlamydiales bacterium. Classification (GTDB taxonomy): domain Bacteria; phylum Chlamydiota; class Chlamydiia; order Chlamydiales; family FEN-1388; genus SZAS-7. The sequence goes on from JBGSSB010000042.1 coordinate 64,013, forward strand.
CCGCTTCGAGGCCTACTTACATCGCCAACTTCATTTGAGTGTGTAACAAGGTTCCAGGAGCAGTCCTGCAAAATAAAGTCGATGTGTCGAACTATCACAGTAAGTTTGTCACCGGCTTTATAACTCAAGCCCTGGTAACGCCCCAGCAGCATCATCTCTTTTTCGCTATATTCAAAATAATCTTCATCAAGATCTGAAACATGTAAATAGCCCTCTAACATAAACTCTAGGACATCAAAATAGATTCCAAAAGGTTTTACGCGAGTGACAACAGCTTCAAAGGTGCGGTGACGCTCTTTACTATGACAAGCATCAAGCATGCGAAGCTTCTTCAAAAAGGTAACTCCGCCCTCTGCTCGGGCTGAAATCCTTTCACGCTCCGATGCATCGCTGCTTATCTCTTGAAGCTTATCTCTATCAATATTGCCCTCAAAGAGCAAGCGATGGATTATCGTATCAACATAGCGGCGAATAGGGCTTGTAAAGTGGGTGTAGTGCTCAAGGCTTAGGCCGTAGTGGCCAATGTTGTCAGGGGAGTAACAGGCTAGGCGCATGCTGCGTATGTAACAGGTAGCAAGGTACTGGGCAGATCTTCCCTCATCAAGCTCAGAAAAAAACTGCTGTATATCTTGCGGTGTCGGATCTTGTGCTAAACTATACCCAAAAGCACAGGCAAGAGCCGAAAATTCACGAAGTGACTCTTTAGCAGGCTCTTCATGCACTCTGAAGGTGGCATTTTTGCCCTGCTTTGTAAGTGCTATAGCTACAGTCTCGTTTGCCTTAAGCATAAACTCTTCAACAAGCTGGTGGGTGATATCATATTCTATGATCTCAGTACCAACAGGTACGCCTTTTTCATCTACTCGTATTTTAAATTCGGGCATAAATAGCTGAACACTTCCACGCTCTGATCGCTTTTTCTTAAGCAGGTAACAGACTTCCAGCATCTGCTGTAGTTTATTCTTGTGCTTGCTCTCTAGCTCGCCGTCCAAAACCTTTTTTGCCTGCTTGTACGTAAAGCGCTTTTGGCTTTTGATAACGCTACGGCAGATACGATAATTCTTGGTTTCGCCATGATCATCGATATGTATAAATACGCTCACAGTAAGGCGTATAACGCCTTCTCGTAAGGAGCATAAGTTATCAGAAAGCTCTGGAGGCAGCATGGGAATGCATTTTCCAGGAAAATAGGTAGAGTTACATCGAAGTGACGCTTCACGATCAAGCGCAGATTGTGCTTTGACATAGTGTGAAACATCAGCAATATGCACACCCAGTATCCAAACGCCATCTTTACGCTCTAATGATACAGCATCATCATAGTCTTTTGCAGTATCTGGATCGATGGTAAAACATTCAGTATTACGCAAGTCTTCTCTGCCTTCGATGTCTTCTTTGCGAACTCGAGTACCATATGAGAGAGCTTCAAGGACGGCATCTTGTGGAAATTCGGTGCGAAGTTCATTTTCTAAAATCGCAACAGGGATATCACTTGAAGGATCTGAGATATGGCCTATAATTTTAGAAAGCTCGCCTTTTGCCCCTTCATCTTTATCGCCCCACTTAGTGATGTCAAGTAACACTCGATCACCAACTTTTAATACCTGATCAAGGTTAGCAACCTCTACTGTACGCTTTTCACCAAGTAAGCTTGCAAAAACAAATGCTTTTTCATTAGCAACCTCGGCTACCGTGCCTACAAGAGTTTTTCTTTTGCGAGAAATAATCGATAGGATTTTACCTTCAGGACCGCGCTCGGAAACAGCCTCAAGGTTAACAAGAACCTCTACAACGTCGCCATCAATGGCGCCATTGGTGTAAGGTTTTGGAATAAAGACATCAGGCTCAGGGGAGTTTTTAATGACAACAAAACCAAAGCCTCTAACGTGCATTTTGATGGTGCCAACAACAATCTTTTCTTTAAGAGTGTCTTCTTGAGCTACAAGTTTATCGCCTGACTGCTCGACCATCCCTTCTGATTTAAGATCTTTTAGCACTCGGTCAAATATTTCCAGGTGTTCTGGATGTATTCTAAGGCGCTCGATAAGCGAATCTTTATTTTGAGGGGAGTAGTTTCGACCTTTTATGTATTCATAGGTAACTTTAAGCAGATTCTGAAAGAGTCGCTCCTGTTTTACATTACCTTTAGGTGGGGTCGCTTTTTTAGCAGCTTTCGCGCTTGGGCGTGCTTTTTTGGTGCTTGCAGGTTTTGTATCTGCAGGTATTGCACTTTCTTGTGTTGCACTTACTTGCGTTACACTTTCTTGTGTTACATTCTCTTGAGTGCTTGTATCTGTGGCGTCGCTAGTGCGACGTTTTCTTGGCATAGTTTATCTTGTTATAAGGTTACGAGCCCCAATATCACTACAGGACTCTTACAAAAACTTGATTATACCACATGGCCATGATTGTACGCAAAGATGAACCAGGCTCTTCAATTTTACATACCAAAGCCTTTGCTAGATAGTCGCTTCAAAAAAATGGTCTTTATTTGCTACACTTGCAGGCCATTACGAAACCTTAAGGCTATCGATGCGCAAATACGAACACAAAGAAATTGAAAAAAAGTGGCAAAAATATTGGGAAGAAAAAGGCACCTACACCGTAGCTGTAGATACCTCCAAACCCAAATACTACGTCCTTGACATGTTCCCCTACCCATCAGGCGCAGGACTGCATGTAGGTCACGTAGAAGGCTACACAGCAACTGACATCGTAGCTCGTTACAAACGCATGCGTGGTTTTAATGTTCTTCACCCCATGGGCTGGGATAGTTTTGGCCTTCCAGCAGAACAGTATGCTGTTCGCACTGGCAAGCACCCTGCAATATCTACAAAAGCAAATATCGACACCTTCCGCAAACAGCTTAAATCTTTGGGCTTCAGCTACGACTGGTCCAGAGAAATTGCAACAAGCGATGCTACTTATTACAAATGGACGCAATGGATCTTCACCAAACTTGTCGAAAAAGACCTTGCCTACGAAGCTGAAATTTCTGTTAACTACTGCCCACACCTTGGCACAGTACTTGCCAATGAAGAAGTAGACAACGGCAAATCAAAAGAGGGCGGCTATCCTGTTGTCCGCAAGCCTCTCAAGCAGTGGATGCTTAAAATTACTGCCTATGCCGACCGCCTTTTGGCTGACATCGAAGCTGTAAACTGGCCCTCATACATCAAAGCCGCACAGATCAACTGGATTGGCAAAAGCTCTGGTGGTACCATGCACTTTGAGGTGCCATCTATAAAACAGCACTTCACTGTATATACAACACGTCCAGAAACAGCATTTGGCGCCACCTTCGCCGTGTTAGCACCTGAACATCCCTTTGTTGATGCACTTACAACGCCAGCACAAAAAGCCGCTATCGAGGCATACAGAGAGCAAGCTGCAGCTAAAAACGACTTTGAGCGAACAGAGCTTAACAAAGATAAAAGCGGCTGCTTCACAGGAAGCTACGCCATAAACCCAGCAACCGGAAAAGAGATCCCCATCTGGATTGCCGACTATGTACTTGCAACCTATGGATCTGGTGCCATCATGGCAGTTCCGGGCTCTGATAGCCGAGACTATGACTTTGCTAAAAAGCATAACCTTCCAATAGTGGCTGTAGTAAAGCCAAAAGAAGGTGAAGCAGCTGTAGAGGGGGCATTTGAGGAAGAAGGCATTGCCATAAATAGCTCAAACAGCGAACTATCACTTGATGGCCTTGAAACTAAAGAGGCTATGGACAAGTTCCTTACCTGGATTGAACAAAAGGGAATTGGCAAAAGGGCTACGCACTACAAACTACGCGACTGGCTTTTCTCACGACAACGCTACTGGGCAGAGCCTATGCCCATTTTACACTTTGAAGATGGCTCAACACGCCTTCTTGATATAGATGAGCTACCATTATGCCCACCAGAGCTTGATGACTACAAGCCAGCAGGCGACGGTCAAAGCCCGCTTGCCAAAGTAAAAGAGTGGGTAGAAATCACCGACTCTAAAACAGGCAAAAAAGCGCGCCGCGAAACAAACACCATGCCTCAATGGGCTGGCTCTTGCTGGTACTACCTTCGCTTTGCCGATGCAAACAACCCCGATGCTGCCTGGTCTAAAGAAGCTGAAAAATACTGGCTTCCGGTAGATTTATATGTTGGGGGAGTAGAACACGCCGTACTACACCTATTATATGCACGTTTTTGGCATAAAGTGCTTTATGACTGCGGGCTTGTATCTACTGTTGAGCCCTTCCAGATGCTCAGAAACCAGGGCCTTATTGTAGCACGCTCCTACAAAAATAGCGCAAACGCCTACGTCGACCCGGTTGAAGTTACAGAAAAAGAGGGCAAATACCTCCACCACAAAACGGGTGAAGAGCTAATCAGCCAAGTAGAAAAAATGTCTAAGTCAAAACTTAACGGCATAACCCCTGATGAAATCATTGAAACCTATGGTGCCGATGCCCTGCGCCTTTATGAGATGTTCATGGGACCGCTTGAAAAAGAAAAGGTATGGAACACCGATGCTGTTGCTGCTTGCAGACGATTTCTTGCACGTGTCTATGACCTTGTTGCAACAACTGAAAAACACTCAGATCAAACCAACGAAGAAACCCTGCGCATCACCCACAAGCTTATAGCTAAGGTTGGAAGCGACCTTGAAAACCTCATGTTTAATACATCGATAGCCAAGATGATGGAATATGTAAATGAGGTAAGCCGCCACGAAACCTACTCTAAATGGTCTCTTAAAGTGTTTGTGCAGCTACTTTCTGCCTTTGCCCCGCATATTGCAGAAGAGCTTTGGCAGATGCTAGGACAAACAGATGAACTTTCGTTTGTTTCATTTCCAACGTATGATGAACAGTACCTTGAAGACTCCGTCGTTACCTATGTTATCCAGGTAAACGGCAAGCTGCGAGGAAAAGTTGATTTGCCAAAAGATCAAAGCGAAGAGGTGATTGTAGGTTTAGCCCAAAACCACCCCAACGTCATAAAATTTTTAGATGGCAAGGCTATGAAAAAGGCAATTTTTGTGCCAAACAAGCTTTTGAACATCGTTGTAGCATAAGAAATACCATTCACCGCAGAGAAAAAATCTTTTATGTTTATCTACCGGTTCTCTGCGGTGAATGCGTTTTCAATCTTCCCTCTATCAGATAGCGTCAATTTTAGCAGCTAAGATGAAATCGTTAACTGACAGCCCCTTAATCTTATGGGTCCACAAGGTAATTTTTACTTTACCCCAGCTAAGAAGTATATCAGGGTGGTGCCCCTCTTTTTCAGCGAGATTGCCTACGGCAACGGTAAAATCAAGCGCTTCCTTAAAATCTACAAACTTAAAATCCCTTTCTAAGTGATGAAAATCAACTACTTTCCAGTCACTTTGCAAAGAGGGAACTAACTCTGTAATTTCCTCCTCTTGTAGAGGCATTGTAGCACTTGTGCAAGGTTCACACTTTTTGCTGTAAAGTTCATCATTTCCAGTCATAAAAACACCAAATTAAAAGTATTTGTTGATAATAATCGTCACGCCACCTATTTGGAAGTAGAACATAGGAGTTTATTTAATGAAAGTCGAACGTGCAGATATCACACCATTGGTAAACGTGGCATGCAAAAATCTTGAAAACCTGAAATCAAAAATAGGCGAAGATGTAAGCAACGTAAACGAAGACGAACTAAAAGAGATCATAACACTCTTACACCAAGAGTCTAATCAGCTAACTCGCGAGATCAACCAAAGTAGAGAAATAGCACCACTTGATGGAACCCTTAAAACAAAGCTGACATCGCTAATCGATTCAATTAGACACATGTCAACATTTACTCAAGCGCTAGGGCCTCAACAAGCCTTACTTCTTGGTGTGTTTAAGCGTATCGAAAACTGTATACATAAGTTTGAGTCTAAAGTTACTAAGGTTGATTCAAGCGAGCCATTGCGTTAGATTGCCTTGGCATGCTACCCTTGATGCATGAAAATACAAACCAATACGTTTATACATGACCTCACACGGCGCATTAACGATGCGCCGCAAAATTTTGTCTTTGCTGCTTTTAGCGCACCAAACGACAAAACATCTGATATCAAGCGCGTGCGGATGCGCCCTATCATGATTCGAGGGTCTTTGCACTACCAAATATGCTCTTTTACTAAAACTCAATCATTCAGCGTAAATGTTGCTGTTAACGAACTCTCATCTGAGTTTAGCAAAGCATTTTCTCGGTTTTCACAGGCTCTTGTACACTTTGTCAACGACGAAATTCATGCACACATCGAGCAAGAAAAATCCTCCTACAAAGTTACAACACATAAAAAAGTCTACCTTCAAGACCTCTCTCACAACAGACCTAAAAACTACCAGCTACCAGAAAAAGAGCCCTCCGATCTACTAATAGCACTTGGCATACAGTCCAAAGAGGGGAGGGTAATGCGCGATAAGTTTGATAAGTTTAAGCAGATTAACCGCTTTTTAGAGCTTATCAACGATATCCGACCTGAAATGAACGAATCGCCTCATATTGTAGACTTTGGCTGCGGCAAGGCCTACCTTACGTTTGCTATATACACCATGTTGCAAGATGCTACCATTGTGGGCATCGACGCCAGAAAAGATGTTATCGACAAATGCCAAGCCTTAAAAGAGACGCTTGATGCCACAAATTTACATTTTAAGCAGATGCGGATTGAAGAATACTCCCAAGATGCACCGGTAGATTTAGTCCTTGCGCTGCACGCATGTGATACAGCCACAGATGCAGCCCTTGCTAAGGCAATAAAGCTTAAGTCCCAGGTTATCCTTGTGGCCCCTTGCTGCCAGCACGAGGTGGCAGGGCAAATAAAAAAAGATGCTATGCCACTTCTTTTAGCTCACGGACTATTAAAAGAGCGCCTCTCAGCACTTATTACCGACGCGCTCAGAGCCGAAATCTTAAACCAGCTTGGCTATATGGTAGACCTTGTAGAATTTATCGACCCCGAGCATACCCCAAAAAATCTGCTTATCCGCGCAACGCGCAAAAAAAACCCTCCAGCTGCAGACTGGACGGCTTATAAAGAGCTTACAAAATCTCTTGGTGTATCTATCACACTAGAAAAGCTGCTGGGGTTAGGCGAGCCCAATTAAAAAGGCTGCATAGCCAACAAGGCAAAGGTAGCCATTGTCAGCAACTGAACCAAGCGATACTAACGCAAGTGAAAAAACGGTAAAAGAGCTTGTATCTGGGCTTTGGATAAAGCCCACCTGAAATGCTGCAAAAATAAGCACAAGAGGGTTGATTTTACGAAATACCCCAGAGAACTCCTCATAAAAGGGAGCTTCAGGAATCCATTTTTTTATCCCCTCAAAGCATGACATAATATATGCCGCAGTCTTAATGACTGTACCGGAGGCAATTTTATAGCTTTTCAACGAGTCTGTAAGCCATAGGCGCTCATTAAACAAAAGTAAGATTGACAAGGCTAGTATACAAAAGCAAAGAGGCAGTGCGATCCACAAGCTTGAAAAGATAAAGAGGGGCAATGTGAGTAAAAATGCTAAAAATGCACATAAAGAAGCGCTATAAAGTTGGCATATTTCAAAAACTGTAACGGTTTCATAGCGGTTGGCATAGACCACAAGCTCTTCTGTTCTTTCTAAAAAGGTTAGTCGTTTCATTTTGTCCTCGGTGTAGTATTCCATACCTTGGCAATTTTTCGAATTTTCCACAAATAAAAAAGCTATTCTAACAATTAAAATATTTTGATATAATAATCAATAGACATAAAAGCAGGTACTATCGATGATTCCGGAGAAAACTTCACAAATGCAAACGGAAGAAGCGCTTGATCTTTTTCGGGCTCGAGAAGTCTTTCGAAGCGATCAAAAACTGAACGGACGCAAAGTTGAACCTAGAGTTTTACTAACTCTTGTGGGCAAAGGTCAAAATAGACACCTTGAGGCTCGAGAAGACACCGTCTTTGAGCGTGTCAAAACACTTTTTTTTAGAAAAGATTATAAGCTGGAAGAAATTCAGACATTTCTTGAGCCATCTACACATAGTGCTAAAGAAATCATCGCCTCTAAAATCACGAACCGTGATCACAACCCCAAAAAAAATATAATACAACGGATTTTCGAAGCAATAATTGCGCGTGGCGAAAAAAATGAATCTACCCCACAAAAGCCCACTAACACACAATCCAAGTCTGAAATAGTCCCACCAAAAGAAGACGCTGACGAAGTAACAACTCTTATTGAAATGCTTACGAATATTAAAATTTCAAACCGCGAAGAGCTTGTGCCCTATCAAGCACAACTTGAACAACTCGAAAAACAATACCCGAAACGATCTGAAGACATACAAGTAGCAAAGCAAATCGTAACTGAAATTGCACACTCGCTACAAAATGTTCAAGTAGACGCACCACCAGCTAACGCTACATATGGAATAGTTAATCCAGGACTCAATGCCTGCTTTTTAAATGCAACGCTTCAGGGTCTTGGCAGATCTCCAGTATTTCTTAACCTACTGCATGAGCGTCAAAAAGAGCTCACAACACTCCTCGAAGAAGTTTTTAAAAGAGAAGATCTTGCCCAAGATATAGACTATTTTGCAGATGACATATACGATCTCTCAAAACAAAATCTTGATGATTCTGATGACTATCTCCAAGGCAACAGACTTAATGATGAAGGCAAACTCTTTGTCCAGCTCGTTATTGTAACCAAGCTCTGCGAAATTTATGAGCAGATACAATCAAACACTATTGATCTTGATACAATCCAAACCCTTCGTTCACTTATCATTGCCACTGGCTTTAGAGAACGGGACACAAGCCTCTATAGCCAAGAAGATGCGGGCATGCTTTGCATGCACCTTCTTGATAGCATTGGAATACAACCTTTCACCTATAAAATGAACATTGCCTACCCAGCAAGCTTTCCAATACCCGCACTTGATAGACAGGGTGACGTAGCCAACATCTACCCTATTCAGCTAGCTAACGCCAAAGCAGGAGCCTCTATACAAGATCTTGTACGAGATACTATAGTTGAGGAAGAGGTAGACAAAAAGGCGATAATAGATTCAAAACAAATACTTACACGCAAACAAAAAGAACAAATTAAAGCACTACCTAAAGAATCAACTATCACAACCTTGCAGTCAATAGCCTTTCCTAAGGGAAAAGAGCCCAAAATGCTTCCTTTATGGCTGAAACGCTACACCGCTACTGGAGAAAAAATAACTACGAAGATTACACCTTCATACTCTCTTGATTTCCCTTTGGCAGGAAAGAACGATCAGATGGCTCGTTACCGCCTTGTTGCTGTAGCCGTTCACGAAGGAACAACGTTAAAAAAAGGCCATTTTTACACCTACGCACCTGTTGTTGACACACAAGACCAAGCCAGCTGGGTTTGCTACAACGACTCTAGCGTCACTGCTTCACCTAATAAAACGTCATTTGACGCAGTAGCAGAAAAAGGCTACATCTACTACTACGAATTTGTAGAATACGTAAAAATAGGCACGCCTACACCTAACATTGACTTAGCAAAAGATTAAGAAACCTAAAAGATAAATTGAAATTTCCCTCTCAGCCGCAATTGAGAGAAAAAATTTCTTCTCACAAATCCTTCAATTTTCAATAGGGCTGTCTCTAGATCGTCCGAAGCATAGTCCTTGTCTTGGGGGGCTAGATTTTCAGAGTCAATATCAAACTTCAAAAAGGCAAACCCTTTTGTGGCTATCCAGCATTCGACTTGGTCATTTTCAGGATAAGAAATTGGAATTAGATGATCAAATTTTCTGTGTAACTCATGAGGAAAAAAAAGCGCAAAGCCACCGGTATGTAAAAGTATTCGAACATTTTTATCTATTATACGATGCCCACGAAGTTCACCAAATTTTTTGCCTGTCCATGCTGCAACCTCATCAATAGACTCTGTTGTCTGGGCTTGTACTACCTGGGCTTGTACTGCATGGATTTCTGTTACCTGCAATACGGGCTGAAAAAATGAACCTAAAAATGTTACTGGAAAACTCACACAATCTCCTGATTATTTACGAATTTTCCAAAGATCATACCACAGCCTTAGGGTTTACCTTAAGAGCAAATACCACTGCAGGCAACATCCATAGCACTATAACTGCCCGCAGAAACCACTGTTGCAAGGATATCCCCAATAAAAAAGGTGACAGTAGGTGCAGCCATAACAACTATGGCAGGTGCCATGCAAGCGACGATAAGTGATGCACCACTTAAAGGAGCTGTCATGACAAGCCCACACTTAAGAGCGTCTGCAACATATCCCATGGCGTAGTTACAAAAGTAGGCCTTGGCAAAAAAGCCCAGCGCAAAACTTGACACGCTAAATGCCATATCACGCCATAGGGGAGGGAACTTAGGATGATCTTCTCCTAATACCCTTGTGCGAAAAATATCCCGAATAGCCCTAGCTGTTTCTTTAATAGCAAATGTTGTCATATCGGCCATGAAGAGTGTAACTGGTATAGCAGTCATAGTGCCAAGCTGTGTGCCAACAACAGAGGCAAAAAAACCTCCAAGCTTTGGAAGGGCAATGTCAGTAATGGTCGCCTGCAAGCTAGTGCGCACATTACCAAGAGCATAGTAGAGGTAGGTATTTTTGATAGCAAAACTGACAGTTGAGTTTGTTATAACCCCAGCAACGTATGAAACAACCATTATAAGCATCCTTCGTAAAAAAGGTGATGCATACCACGACAGCATAAATCTTTCATTAAGATTTTTTGGCGGGGGTCAGAGCTGGCGTGAAACAAATGTTATTTAATTTTTACCGCAGAGAAAACAGCCGAGAACTCAGAGAAGAGCCCTGAGAGGTATTGTTTTCTCCGCGTTCTCGGCTGCTTTCTCCGCGGTAAATAATATTTTCATGGCTATTTCGAAAATCTAGTCCTGTTTTCCCCGCGGTAGCGGGGGCAGTGGGTAGCCCCGCGTGAATTGGAAGGGCTGGGACCTGAAATGGAACGTGGGGTTGAAGCATATTATAACCATGGAGCTGTGGTAGCAGCGATACTTTAGTGTGTCGCTGCTACCGCAGCTCTTGTATTTTTCATCATACAACCCCACGTTCCACTACAGACCGACTGGCCTTTCATTGCACGCAGGGCTAATAAATCCTCCCGCTACCGCGGGGAAAACAAAACGGAATTTAGCAGAGGCACCAAGATTAACGGATTGACGGGTCTGACCCCCATGCGTGACCCCAATGCGAGTTAAGAGTTTTTCATCTGCTGGTAGTGATACTTTAATTTGTGGACAAAGCAAAATTCAATTGCAATTTCTTTTAATTGTTCGTGAAGAAATTGTAACCACTGTTCCTCTATTTTAAAGCAATAAACCGCTGTTTTAAATCGACCAAATGCACCACTTCCACGAATAGCATGAATAAGTCGCTCTTGTATCTCATCATTATCAACTGTATAGCAAAAGTCTTCCATGATTTTGTATTTATTGATATCCCACTCATTAGGGAGTAAAATGAATTGAGAAGGATCTGGTTCTTGATCAAATTGCTCATCGATATCTAAAAAATCTTCACCGGCCATCTGATAGGTGATCTTTCCATCTTCAAGATTGAGAAAGTGGTTGGACTCATTTGATGTCATATCCAGGGCATCAATAAGATCGTTTAAATTAACTAAGGTCTGTCCAGATGCTTTCATAGTATACCACCCATCATGAAGCTCAGATTGTAAGAAAATAACAATAATTCAGCAAGAAGACTGCCTAAATCTTCAGTAGGTGTGCGCGTAAACACCTCAACAATATTTTTAATCCTTGACAACTAGGAGCACATAGAAAATGTATTTTAGATAGATTGATTTAATAAAATGCTGTAGTCTAGTTGTAAAAAACAAACCTAACTTGCGCGGCATCTATTACGCCGAAGGATTAAAATGATTTATAAGTCAGTTTTGCTAATCACATGTGTGAGTTTAGTTTCTGGTTGTGCAACAGTTGCAAAACAGTCACAAGCAGTAGAACCTCCAGTTTCACAGCAGCAGCAAATAGAGGCGCAGCAGCACGCCCAGTTGCCACAGATGAAAAAATACAAGCAAAAAATTGTAATTGGCCGTTTTACGAACGAAACCAATTATGGCAAGGTTTTACTCACTGATCAAAATTACGACCCCATCGGAAAGCAGGCCAGTGACATGTTATCTACCCGTTTGATACAGTCTGGTCGCTTTCTTGTTTTTGAGCGACCTGATTTAAATAAAATTGAAGCCGAACAAAAAATACTAAATCAAAATGATTTGGTTGGAGCTGACACAGTTATTTTAGGTTCAGTTACTGAATTTGGACGTTCTGTAACAGGAAAAAAAGGCTTCCTATCCGACACCAAACTACAAACCGCCAAAGCTAAAGTTGAAATTCGACTTGTTGACACCAAAACTGGCTTGGCATTCTTTTCAACAACCGGTGCAGGCCAAGCTACAACAGAATCTGGGGACGTTTTAGGCTTTGGAAGCAGGGCGGCCTACGATGCCACACTTAATGACAAGGTTATTGCAGCTGCAATATCTGACTTAATTAACAATTTGATAGTGACACTTCAGAATCGCCCCTGGACAACCGATATATTAGAAATTCAAGCAAATCAGGTGTTTATTAGCGGCGGAAAAAGCCAAGGAATAAAAGAAGGCGATGTGCTTCAGATTTTAAAAAAAGTAAATTCAGTTAAAAGTCAGCAGTCAGGTTTTATGATAGATTTACCACCTGAAAAGGTTGCCACGATCAAGATTATAAGTTTTTTTGGCAACAGCGAAACAAACGAAGGATCCGTCGCTGAGATTATAGATGGAACACTGGATGCACAAACTGTAGACAAATATATTGTAAAAGAGGTCGAGTAAAATGATAAAAAATATTGTATTACTATTCAGCATGCTTTTACTTGTTTGTGGGTGCCGCTACCCAACAACGAATGTTTCTACAGGAGATTCTCGTCCAACGCTTAGTTTTAACAATGCCCCAAAAGGCTCATATGTTTGGGTAGATGGTATAAACATGGGCCATGCTGCTCAGTATAATGGCAACCCAAAAGTATTGATTGTTCAGCCAGGGACTCATGAAGTAAAGGTTACTCTAGAAAATATCCTGCTTACAAAACAGACGATATTTGTAGAGAGCCAAAATAAAGTGATCAACATACAATATCCAGAGCTCTAGATGTACAAGATTTTTTTAAGCATCTCTATGTTACTGATTTTAGGTGGATGTACCCACCAAAAATATGCATGGAATGGATATGACGATAACCTCTATGCCTATTACCAGAACCCACAAAACAAACAACAATTCATTGAGCACCTACAGAAAACCATTGTTTTGGGGGAGCAAAAAAATAATCTTCCGCCAGGAATATATGCCGAATATGGTTATTTACTTTACGAAAACCAAAATTTTTCAGAGGCTATTGTCTACTTTAAAAAAGAAAGCGACCTATTCCCCGAATCTAAATTTTTCATGGCAAAAATGATTGACAACTCACAAAAAATGTTAGAAAGAAACCAACTGATGGTGCATTCGGAATGAAAAGCAAAATAATTTCTGCGATTGCCCTCGTTTTTTTAACTTCAAGCTGTGCAACAGCACCTAAGAAAGATTACGATAATTTCTATACAGCAGCACCTCGTTCAATTTTAGTAGTCCCTGTAGTTAACCAAAGCATCAACGTTGAAGCCCCAGATTATTTTTTATCCACAATTTCTGCTCCAATTGCTGAACAAGGGTATTATGTTTTCCCCGTGAATATGATCAAACGCGTACTTGAGGATAATGGCATATCTGATGCAGATTTGGTGCACAACTCGCCAGTAGAAAAACTTGCTTCATTATTTGGCGCAGACGCTGTTTTATATGTAAAAATTAAACGCTGGGATGCGCAATACCTTATTCTGTCAACTACTGTAACCGTTGAACTAGAGTATGAAATCAAAGATGGAAAGACTGGTGTTTTATTGTGGCAAGATTTTCGACATATACATTACACCCCCTCGAACAATTCCGGGGATCCACTTGCTGCTTTAATTGCCAGTGCAATAACTGCCGCTATTCAAAAAGCAGCCCCGAATTATATGCCCCTAGCAAAACAAGCCAACTATGAAGCCTTTACTTTTCCTGGCCCAGGAATTCCTCCAGGACCATATTGTGTAAAAGAGGAGAGTAAAGAGATAGCGATTCAATAAGATAAATCAAGAATGCACCAATGCATCGTTGCGCTAAACTTTACCTAACCACCAACAAGCTCAAATTTTGCCTGAAATTCCTCTTTGATTTTTTCGATTGTGTTGGACGCCTCTTCAAGATCACCAAAAAGCTCTTCTATCTCTCTTTGTTTGTCTTTGATGCTCTTTGAGCATGCAACGATTACACCAGAGTCGCCTTTATCAACAGCTTCGAGAAGTGTTTTGTTACTCTTTTCTACTTCGGCCTCAAGTGCAATAATACGCTTTTCTAGTTGCTCGAGCTTTGCTGCATGGGGCTTTAGAGCTCTTGAGCGCTCGTTAACAAGCTCAGCGCGGGCTCTTTTGGTGTCTTTAAAAGATACTTCCTTTTTAGCAACAGGCTTTTCATCTTCTTGCCAGCCGCCTTTTTCCAAAAACTCACTGTAGGTGCCTAAAAACTGCTCTTGGGTGTTATTTCTAAACACTACAAGCTTTGTAGCGAGGCGATCAAGTACAAGCTCACTGTGGGTTACAATAACAACAGCACCCTCAAACTCTTCTAGTGCATCCATAAATGCTTCCATAGATTCTACATCTAAGTGGTTGGTAGGCTCATCAAGTAATAGCATATGACAAGGCCGAGCAAGCAGCTTACCTAACACCACACGGCTTCTCTCACCACCAGAGAGCACACCTATCTTCTTTTCGGCACGAGCCTGGGTAAACATCATCTTACCGCAGATGCCTCGGATTTCTTGGAGGCTAAGTTGTGGGTGTGCTGCACGGATCTCATCTTCAACCGTGTTGTCCATGTTCAGTCGCTCGATATGGCTTTGACCAAAATAGCCCATCGTTATGCCGGATGTAAGGTTAACAGTGCCATTGGTAGGCAGAACATCTCCCAACAGCAGCTTTAAAAGTGTCGATTTGCCCTTACCGTTTTGTCCTATAATACCAAGACGAGCCTCTTTATCGATGTCGATAGAAAAGTCAGTAAAAAGGGGAGTGGTGTACCCAAAAGAGAGGTCATTTACCTTAAGAAGTATTTTGGAATTGGTTGGCGCCGCAGGAAAGTAAAAGTTGAGGTTATCAATAGAACAAAGCGCTTCAAGTGAAGGCATGCGATTTAAGGCTTTAACCCTGGCTTGAGCTTGTGCGGCTTTTGTATTTTTTGCTCCAAAGCGGTCGATAAACGACTGAAGGTGCTCGCGCTTTTTTTGCAGAGCTACGCGCGACTTCTCATATACCTCTTCTTCTGTGGCAATCTGGGAGAAAAACTTTTCTGTTTGGCCCTGGATTTTTTTTACACCTTTTCTGTGGATACCCAAAGTGTGGGTGATTATAGAGTCAAGAAACTGGCGGTCATGCGATACCATGATAAGTTCGCCTTGCCAGTTACGCAAAAAATTACTTAACCAGCGTATCGATAAGATGTCGAGGTAGTTTGTAGGCTCATCAAGTAGCAAACAGTCAGGCTCAGAAAGCAAAAGCTTTGCCAAATGTAGCCGCAAATGATACCCACCAGAAAATAGGGCAGGGGATTTGTCCATGTCTTCGGCCTGAAACCCTAAGCCAAAGAGGATACTTTCAGCTTTATATACTTTTTCTTTATCCTCTTCTTTAAGCCCTAACACTGCCTCTTCAAGTACCGTTGCCATAGTAAAATGAATGTGCTGCGTTAAAATGCCCACTTGGTAGTTTTTTGGAAAAATGATAGAGCCTGAATCTGCCTCTTCAACACCCATGATCATACGAAAAAGGGTAGTCTTGCCCGCTCCGTTGCGCCCAATAAGGCCGCATCTTTCGCGCTTTCCCATGACAAAACTGACGTTGTCCAAAATTATTTCACTGCCATAGGCTTTACTTACTTGTTCAAACTGAATCATTGATTTGGTCACATTTGTAGGTACAAAAAGCAGCTAAACTATACGCCAAGAAATGATTGGAAACAACCTTTAAACCAAAAACTAGGCATATGAGTTACTTCTCTGAACCTTCTGGATTCACTAAAGATGGAACCTCGTGTAAAACACAAATTAAGAAATGTTGCAATTTGATTAATTATAGATTACTATGATTGTCTTTTATTCCATCTATAGGATTTCATGATACCTGCTATTGTATTAGATTATATTTCTTATAAAGAACCAACAGTTTGCAAGCAGGTGAGTATAAGCATGTCTGGAAACTTGCGCTGTGAAGCATCAAATCTTACCTTCAATGAGATTCTGGCACATCACACAAAAAATAGCCTGCCTAAAATTATTGTAAAAGTAAAAGATATTGTCGGCAAGACTCATTATTTAGATGGCACTATAGCAGAATCACTGCATGCATTCAGGCATAGGGGATTTGTAAAAATCAATAGTTCTGATGTTGCCTGTTCTGATATGCAATTTTTTCGATTTTCGTTTAGTTATGGACTTGTGCATCATTTTTCATTGGAATCCCATAATGAATTTTATTTGATTCATGCAAAAAGGCTTTTGCATGGAGATGTAACATGCCCAAAAGACTTCGCAAAAGCAAAAAAATACTTAGAAAAACTCTATACAATAGATCCTCACAATGAAGAGGTTCTGATTTTATTTGGGCAGCTCTATTTAAATGGCTGGGGAGTGCTGCCAGATATAGATTTAGCAAAAAGCTACTTTCTTCAAGCGCAAAACAGTAACCCAGATAATAAATATATAGAAATGATTCTTGATGAGCTATCCTATGGTGATGAAATAGATGAAGTAGTGGCAGCATTTGATCAAATATTACTACGAGAAACCGAAGACGAACTGCTACTGCAAGAACTAGAGGAGGAAATTACCTCAACAGCTCCTGAAAAGCCAAAACGTACTTGTGACGGTTGTATGCTCTTGTAAAAGCTTTAAAATCCCTCTATCTAACTTATAAATGAACTAATTTGGTATCTTGCTGGCATGAACTCACAAAAAAATAGTAAGGGTAAATTTATAAACCCCGGTGTACAAGATGGTTCGCGCAGCTTGTGGCAAGTGCTGTTGTGGTTTGCTGGCTACTATAAAGATCCCGATGCAATGCAAAAACCTCCAGAAAATTTTGTATCACCGCCCCATTCGTTTACAAGTAGGGGAGATGGCTCTCTAATTTGGATTGGTCATTCGACATTTTTGATTCAGCGCGATGGCATAAACATACTTACTGATCCGGTATGGGCAAAGCGTGCCTCGCCATTTCGCTTCTTTGGTCCTAAACGACAGCGAGATCCTGGATTAAGCTTTGAGGCTTTGCCTTCAATTGATTATGTCCTTATCAGCCACAACCACTATGACCACCTAGATCTTCACACCTGTCGTGCGCTTTATAAGAAAAATTCTAAAGTAGTTTTTATAGTGCCACTTGGTTTAAAAAAGTGGTTTTTAAACCATAGCATTCCCAACGTAGAAGAGCTTGACTGGTGGCAAAAAAGGCAGTCAGACTCTATCCAAATTACCGCCGTTGCTAGCCAGCACTTTTCAGGAAGAGCTATTTTTGACCGCAACAAAAGTCTTTGGTGTGGGTATGTACTGCAATTTAGCGATAAATGCCTCTATTATGCAGCAGATACAGGCTATAACCAGTACTATTTTACTGAAATCGCAAAGCGCTTTACCTCAATTGATATGAGTATTATTCCTATTGGTGCCTATGCACCTAGAGACTTTATGAAAGCTGCACATGTTACTCCAAAAGAGGCCTTACAAATTCATCGTGATGTCAGATCAAAGCTTTCAATTGGCTGCCACTATGGCACATTTATGCTTGCCGACGAGCCACTTGGCAGGCCACCGTATGATTTATACTTAGCTCGCAAAGAATATCATGACGCTGATGCATTTTATCTGATGGAGCATGGCCAGAAAATTTCCTTCTAGTTGAGGCCGACGGGATGTTATGTTGCATTTGGGTGGCAACATAAACCCTAACTCAAAAGGACCTTTCACCCAAACGCAACATAACATGTATTATCAGACGTTAACAATAAGCGGCACAATTTAACTTTCTCAATCGATTTAGAGAAAAATTAGGAATAGCTGGCTACTGGAATGAACCTTTGGAATTGGAGCATCTCGTCAGCAATTCTCAATTTAAACCACCGAGGCACTGAGCCCGCTGAACCTAAAGAGATCAAAGAGAGATTTTCTCGACTTTTACCCCCCCCTCGCCGGCATCATATCGCTCTAGTAGAGCTCAGTGGCTCTGTGGTCAGGCAGCCAAATTGATTTTTCCTGGCATCTCGTCGACTGAGCTTGCATGTAAACGCCCGTGTTACGTTCATGTCCTATCTATGTTCCAGGGAGGATCTGTGAAAAAATGAATTGCGCTTGTAACTCGTATGCCATCTTGGTCATATGGACGATTTAGATCACCGACAATTTGGACTGTTCTTTCTGGCTTTAATAATTTTTGATAATACTTTAAGCTTGTTGAAATAGTGCCATCTGCTACTTTCACTTCAATCAAATCAACAACTTTGCCATCAATTATGGTTACAAAATCCACCTCACGCCCATCTTTATCACGAATATAACAAAGACTACATGTATAGCCATAATAATCTTCTATAAAGTGGAGTCGTTTGAGCAAATGAGTGGCGACAAGATTTTCTAGTCGCTGTCCCTCATCACCTATACAATCACCATTGTCAAAAAAATAAACTTTAGGAGGCTTAAGGATACTTCGAGGCACGTTAGTTGTGTGAGGATAGATCACAAAGCAAAGGTACATTTTTTCAAGTAGCTTTAGCCAGTGAAGAGCAGTTTTTGGGGCAATTTGCAGGTCTTGGGCAATATTTGATAAGACAACAAGGCCTGTTACTCTCGATCTTAAGGCGTCAACAAAGAGCTCTAATAACTGGATGTTTCTGATATGCTCCAGATCTCGAATATCTTCTTTGATTACACGATTAAAACGCTCTTTGCGCCAGCGTCTTGCTTCGCGCTCGTCTCCGGTAAGAAAAGGCTCTGGAAATCCTCCAAGAATGAGTAGTCTCTTATATGCCGTTTCTGGGCTCATTCCATAAGGTAGTTCATCCAAACTTAAGGGATGAAGTCTCCAATAGTGATAGCGGCCCATGAGCGAGTCTCCGCCCTTTTTATAGACATCTAAGCGTGCAGAACCAGTTACAAGGTAGGTTTGATCGACAGGTTTTGAATCCCACACCCCTTTGATCCAGTTTTTCCAGCGAGGGTATTTATGAATTTCGTCAAATATCACAAGAGGACTATCTTTTAGCCACCTTTTCTTTAAAACTGCCTGCCTATCTTCATCTACATCCCAGTTTAAATATTCTCCATGTGCCCACGAGTTGGAAAGAAAGCGTTTACTCAAAGTGGTTTTGCCAACTTGTCGTGGGCCACCTAAAAAAACCATCTTTTTTAAAAGGTCTTGTTTGATGTATGGCTCGCAGTATCTTTTCATGATTTATCCGGCTAAATGTTACTCAACTCCAAAATGGACGCGTCTAATTTGGAGTATAGGTAAAAATAGCCATTTTTTGCAAGCTTTAACCCAAGTGCCACGTGCAGCAATTTGCCCTCGCAGCTTAAGGTAGTTTGGGCTCTGCTCGTGAAAGCCGAGCCGAGGGACCTTCCCTCATCATTTACACAGCACCTTCCCTAGTTGTTCGTTAAAAAGTTCGTTTCGTATCAGTATCCAGTCTCTTTGACTTGTATATAAAGTAATTCGTTAACGGCATGACCACACAAAAAAGAAAGAGCAATTGGATCGACCAGTGGTATTGCCAAATCATCACGATCGTTTCCCAAATAGAGGTAAGCCAGGTCATGTAATCCTGCGAAGAGTTTCTAAAGTATTCGAAATCAACTAAATGATAGAATAAAACTCTTGTTGTAAGCAAATAGGTGTTTTAACATCAGCGATTTAGACTACCGTTAAGGTCTTTGTCAATCTATCAGTTGGCTTTAGAATTATTATTACACAACTCTTCTATCCTCTGCCAATCCACAATATTCCAGAAACTATCCATGTACTGATCTCTTCGATTGAGATACTTTAGATAATAGGCATGCTCCCATACATCACAAGTCAAAAGCGGCTTTCCCCTAACTTGCGCAGTATCCATTAATGGGTTGTCCTGGTCATTCGAGGCACAAATTTGCAGTGAGCCATCCGGCATCTGAACGAGCCAAGCCCATCCACTACCAAATTCTGTTAACCCAGCCTGCGTGAATTTCGTTTTAAACTGCTGGACAGAACCAAAGTTTTTCTCTAGTAGAGCTGTCAACTTTTTACTTGGGCCTGGATTTGACCTTGGCGATCTTAAGCCGTTCCAATAAAAAGTATGATTCCAATGACCGCCGGCCATATTGATAACTTGTGTTGGTAAGCTTGATGCCTGGGCAAAAAGCTCTTCAAGGCGCAAATTCTGCCAAACAGTTCCTTCAATTGCTTTATTTAAACCATCTACATAGCCTTTATGATGGCGCATATAGTGAACATCAACAGTTCTTCCATCTATTGAAGGCTCTAGTGCTGTGTATTCATAAGGTAGGCGGGGTAAAGTAAAAGGCCAATTATCTTTATTTACCTGCTCAAGCATCGTTTCATGATTTGGCTGGATCTGCATGGCTGTTATAATAGTTAATGCTATAGCCACAGAAAATCCATATACCATTTTTCGCCATCTCATAGGCTCCTCCATTTGAATTATCTCTTATACACAAGTTGGGATTATGTCAAGTATGCGTGGTAATAGCTGGTGCTATACCTACCAATCTTGTATACTTTCTCTTTGTATGCATAACTAACTGATTATTAAGGAAATCCCATGCTCAAACGCTTCCTAAAAGTAACACTTGTAGTCGTTGCCTGCCTGCTTATGTTAATCTCATTTTTACCAATGATTGTCTCTATATCTAAGGTAAATCAGTTTCTTCTTTCCTGTGTAAACAGCCGCATAGGTGGGAAAGTTCATGCTCAAGAAATACGTTTAGGCTGGAGCGATGGTATTTCCGTAAAAGGCCTTAAACTAGAAGATCCACAAGGTCGCAATGTTGCTCTATTTAAAAATATATCACTCGACATGGCCCTGCTTTCTCTTATCCATGCGCCAGCTGTAGAGGGGCGCATCGAAGTAGATTCACCTAAAATTACGTTAATAGACGATAAAAACAACGGGCAATTTTCAATTGAACAGGTATTTTCTAAGCCCACAAACGAAAAACAAATACCTACTACAGATTCCCCAAAATCACAACTTACTTTGAGCGAATTACATCTTGCTGTCGATATTCACCCGCAAGGCCAAGCAAAAATCACACTTACATGCCAAGTTGAAAACGACGATGCTGGCTCTGTTGAACAGGGCTCAGTCAACCTCACTGCCACAGCTCAAAATTTTGCTGACCTAGAAAAAGCCTATAAAAGCGCTTTAGCCCATATATCAAGTGGCGGCTCTGCAAGTGTTGTTGCACTAGATTGCTATATAGCTGACTTTCCCCTAAAGGCAGCGGTGCCGTTTGCTCGAATATTTGACCCAGCTCTTGCAAACCTCATGCTCCCCGCTCTTGGCAACAAAGTAAACGCAAAAATTTCTCATACACTTCATGGCGATGAGCTTGGATTATCCGTAGCAGTAGATACTCCCCGCCTTACAACAAAACTAAAAGCATCAGTTAAAGAAAATACGTTTACTATAAAAGATGAAGGCTCTCTTAACTGGAACATAGAACCTCAAGTACTAAAAGCCCTAAGCCAGTCATACCCCCAGTATATCCCAGCTGATATCAACCAAGAATCAGCAACTACCCTTATTGCAACAGTGAAGCCTGATAGTGGCACACTAGGTGCTGATGGCAAAATGCCAATAGCCCTAGCCTGGAACTTAGACTCTCCAGTCGTGCTATCAAGCAGCACATTGAAAGACCCTCTAAGCTGCAAAATGTCAGGAACTATTACCACAGCATCTATGCAAGAAAGGATAGAATCACGCACACAAATCGAACTTACCTCTGCAAATAACACAAGTTCTATCGATGCCACATGTCTGCTAAACACACCATTCTTCAACCCCGAAACTACAACTACTATAGCTATTAACGGTCCAGTAGCAAGCCAGCTTGAACAATTTATCCAGCCCCCATTACCGCTTGCTACCCTGCTAGGAAAATCAACCAAAATTAATGCTACATGTAAAACAACTAGCAAAACAAAATCAGGTGATATAACTCTTCAGTCAGACGCACTTGACGCAACATTAAATTTTGATGCAGTTGAAGATAAAACAAACCAATTTGTTGTTACTACAAATGCAACAGCTGATCTTGCCAAGGCCTCACCGCTTTATCGGACACTCGGCGGGCAATCAATTGCATTTCATGCAAAAGTTCCTCTATCTATTGATGATGGAAAAGTTACCCTTACAGATGCCAAAGCCTCTTTGACATCTCAAACGCTAACAGCCAATGTAGAAAAAATTTCAGGCACTATTACTCCTGATTTTCAACTTCAAAGCTCAAAGCAAATCGCAATTACCTATAACCTTACCCCAGCTGCTACGCAATATCTTTTGCCAAATAACAACCTAGTCTTAACCGAAAACGCCATTGCAAATGTTGTTATTGAGCCATTCCAGGCCTCACTTCCCCTATCTCAAAACAGCCACCCAATTACAGGGAAAATTACTGTAGCACCTGTTGCCATCACCATAGCTAAACATCCTCACGCGCCGATGACTCTTAGCCTACCATTTGCTTTGAATCTCTCAAAAAATGAAGCCTCAGGCAAGCTTGCAGTCGAGTCAAGCCAAACATCTTTACAGACAACTATTGTTGCGCGCCTTGAAAAGCCCTCTGAGTACACCCAACTTCCTCCAATAAGTGTTGCACTTGAAGGAAAAATGAACGCCTTTCCGGTTGACCTCGTTGCAGCAATCACACAAAACCCTGAACTAACAGAACTGCTGGGCAAAAAGCTAACTGGCACTTGGAAGCTAAGCGCTGATAACTCACTATCCAGCCAGCCACTTGCTCTTACGCTAAAAGGTGATGGTCTTGAGCTACAAACAAACCTACAGCTAGCATCCGAGCTTTCAGGAAAAGATGCAGCAACCATTAACTACACAGTTACGCCAAAGCGGCTAGAAGCTTTACAAAACTGGCTTAAGCTTGCCCAAAGTGAAAAGCAAAAAGAAATACAGCTTCAAGAGCCAGTAAACGTTTCTCTACATGTCAAAAAAATAAAACTACCCTTAGAGCCTTTTGTCCAAAAAGAAAAGCCACTTGTGCTAGCGGCATTCCTCGATCACCTTACAGTTGTTGCTAACCTTACTGTTGATCAAATCAACCTCTCTCAAAAAAATAAGCATCCCATCAGCGTGGCACCTCTGCAAATAGAAGCCGAACTCAAAGGCAAAACACGCCTTGTAGAATTTACCTGCGAAAGTGCCAATACAGCTGACAAGACAACAGCACAAATTTCTATTAAAGGCAGTGCCAACAACCTTTGGAATGAAAAAAGTTTTCAAGTAGACAACGCCCGTATTTTGCTCGATACAAAAATACAAAACCTCCCTCTTGATATTTTTTACAGCATAACAGCAAAAGAACAAACAGCAGATGATCTAATTGCAGTACTAGGACACAAACTAGACGCTAACATCAATGCACAAATTACAGATCTTGATGAGGGATCATTTCATGGGGTCATCCAAAGCCCCAGATTAAAATCTGAGGTCTACTGCCTACTTAAAGAAGGTACACTCACCCTGGAAAAACCAGTCACTGCCGAGTACACCCTTACTCCAGAAGCTGGCGAGGTGCTGCTTAAAGATGTAAACCCACTGCTTGCAACGGCATCTAGCAGTGACCACCCAATTACACTTGCCATCGACTCAGAAGGTTTTTCTATTCCCCTAAAGCCTTTTGCACTAAAAAATATACATATAAAAGATCTCAAAGTTGACCCAGGCCTTCTAAAGTGTAAAAACAAAGGCATGCTAGGGTTGCTCATAAAACTTTTAAAAGTAGACGTTTCAAAATCAAAAGATGTAAACCTATGGTTTACACCTATCTATATTGAAATGAAAGATGGAGTGATTCACTGCAAGCGATCAGATGCCCTACTTGCCGATGAGTTTCCTCTTGCAACCTGGGGAAAAATTGACCTAGTAAATGATAAAATCGACATGACGCTAGGCCTTAGCGGTACAGCTGTTTCAATGGCCTTTGGCATTGCTAAGCTAGATCCAGGCCATATGGTTCAAATACCAATTAGAGGCACCACGAAGTCGCCAAAAATTGATACAGCTCTTGTAACTACAAAAATTGCCGCTACAAAACTAATGCTGGCTCGCTCACCTACTACTTCACTTATTGGGGGGCTGCTTCAAGTAGCAACAACGATTATCGAAAAAGACCCCCCAGTTCCGGCATCAACAACGCACCCACTGCCTTGGGCAAATAAAGTGCCTACCTCTTACCCAAAAAGTAAAAGGTAAAGGATCACTATTTCTATTTAAAAAAATCAGAACCTCTGTTTTGTCTGAGTGATTGATACTCAAATAGGACAAAAGAGGCATGATCTGACTTGCCAGGATAATTCATATAATCATCCTGGGGTTCGCTTGCTTTTGGATCTTCAAGCAGAAGCAATTTAGTTTTCAATGTGAGCTGAGCAATGTAGCTGATTATGCGATGCGGCGCTTCTTCGATGCTATCGCCCACAACCTCAATAAATTTCTTGGCAAATTTATATTCGCGCAGCGTTCTTAGAATGCGAACAGAGTTGTCCCATTGTAGTTCCTCATACCCGAAATTATTAGGTGTTAAGCCACAAATCTTTGGGTCAAAATTATCAAACACACCGTCGCTGCCACCAATAATAAAATCATTTTGTTCAAGCTTGACAACTGCAATAGCTAAGTTTCTCCAGTCAGGCCCTGCCTTGTTATAACCTAGTCGTCCACCGGGATCTGTTGCATCATCTACCCCCAGGCGTGACCCTTCGGTAAGATTAATGCACTGTCTTTTTCCTGAAATACCCTTACGAAGTAAATAGACATCGCTATCACCAACACTTGTTATTACTAAAAAAGGCGCCGCAACTGTAACAATTGTCAAAGTTGTAGAACCAACATCGTTACCATTTTGGGTAAAGTGCTCTTGGGCTTTCTGCAAAGCACTAAGTTGAATTTTTGCGATTTTACGTGTTGTTGGCTTCCACTTTGTACCCCTTACCTGTTCATCAATTGTTTTAAGGGTAGTAGAGGTTGCAAAAATTGCCGCATCTTTTGCTTTATCTCCCCAGCCGCAACCATCTGCAACAACAAATGTTTGACAGCCCATTTGATGGTTTGTTGCCAGTACACTATCAGCAAAAATTGCAGGAGTCTTATTTACAAAAACCTGATTGTTCGCAACGAATACCGCCTTAGAATCAAAAACCTTTTTTACACCTCCAACATAGACAATTACTTTGTCCTCAACATATTCAATTTCTGTTTGTGGATCGGGCGTAAGTCCATAATTATTATGCTCAAAACAAGCCGGCGGATTGCCTACACGCTGTGTCAATGACACTACGTACTCAGGAACCTTTTTAATTAATTTTTTTAATGGTTCTTTTTCTGATTTGTCCTGTTCAACATCGTGTAGCGTTTTTCTGCATAATTCAACTTCAACTCTTGGCGAATCTCCTGCATCTGATGAACGACGGCGCATATATTCAGCTGATTGTATGGGAGTTCTTTCTATTTCGCCAGGCATAGCTTGTTCTACAAACTGTTCGAGAAGTCCCTGCGGAACATGTTGTTGTGTAAGCTCATCCAAATTTACTACAAATTTAGGTGGTGTGCCGCTTGACACTCGACGTCCTACATATGTAGCAGATTGAGAGCGTGGTCTATTTTGACGTAAAGATAACTCATCATCCGTTGGAACTTCTTTAGGTGCTGAAGTCTTACGCAAGCGTATAAGGCTTCCTGGTCTAGTACTCCTAGTTTTTAAAACAGCAGGATCCTGTACCTGAGGATCATGCACATCATCTGCAACAACCTTCAAAGCCTCAAGACGTGTTGTAATATCGTGTAAATTTAATGAATCATTTAGTAAAGATCGTGATCGAGAGTCTCGTACAGGCTGCATAGTATTTATCCTTAAAAAGACAAACTAGTCTACCTGAGTAAATTATTAAAATCGAGTCAATCACCAAAAATTGCCTGCAGCAACCCCCTGTAGGAGTCCTCTGGCAGGCGAAAAACTATAGATTTTCATCCTATTGAGATTGCTCAGAGTAGCTTCTTGAGCCTGCATGAGCATTGTCTGCGCTCTCATCGCGGCGAGGTCTCTGCCCATCTCTAGAGCCTTCCTGACGTGCACGACTTACTCGTATAGGGCGGTTTACAAAGTTGTAATTATCCAGCTTTTCAATGGCTTGTGTACAAGCGGCTTCGTCTGCCAGTTCTACAAAACCAAACCCTTTTGAGCGACCTGTATAAGGATCTGATACGATACGAACTGAAACAACTTCGCCTACTTGAGCAAAAAGTTCTTTCATAGCCTCTTCAGTTGCATTCCACGATAAGTTTCCAACAAAAATTTTAGCTGTCATCTGATACATTCTCCTGAATAAAAATCACAATACCTTTCAAAAACAAAAGTATTTTTACGCGATTATTGCAAAGGGGGGAATTTTACGCTCATACTTTTTTTCTGTGATTCTGTATACTATCTACACATGAAAGACCGTGTCATTGCCATTATCCCTGCGCGCTATGCCTCAACCCGATTTCCCGGAAAAATGTTGGCACCCATCATGGGAAAATCGCTTCTTCAGCGCACTTACGAGCAAGTAAAATCCTGCGATCTTATCGATGATGTTTTCATTGCCACCGACGAAACAATTATTCAAGAACACTCTGCAACCTTTGGCGCTACTGCTATACTAACTAGCATTGATCATCAAACAGGCTCTGACAGAATCATCGAAGTGCTGCAAACGCATCCAGAACTCACCAATGCTGGTATAATACTCAATGTCCAAGGCGATGAGCCTTGTATTCTGCCATCAACCCTTGCTCGAGTATGCCAAGCACTCATCGACAATCCAAAAGAAGTCATGGCAACAGTAGCTGTTGCTATTACCGACTTACACGAAATTCAAAGCCCCTCAGTGGTAAAGTGTGTTATGGATGCGCATGACCATGCGCTCTATTTTAGCCGCAGCCCAATACCTGGCACCAAACCTTTGGGTAAAAACCTACCCTTTTACTACAAGCATGTAGGCATATATGCCTTTCGCCGCCAATTTTTACTACAGTACGGCCAGCTTCCCCAAACTCCACTGCAGCTTGTAGAAGATTTAGAACAGCTTAAGGTGCTGGAAGCAGGACACAAAATTAAAGTGGTCTACGACAAATCTTGTAGCCCAGCAGTAGATATTCCCGAAGACATAAAAAAAGTAACAGAGTGGTTATGCAGCCAAAATACATTTTCGTAACTGGGGGCGTCGTCTCCTCCCTAGGCAAGGGTATTGCCGCATCTAGTATTGGCCTTTTGCTCGAGCGCAAGGGCTTTAAAGTAGCTATGATGAAACTCGACCCCTACCTTAACGTAGACCCAGGGACTATGAGCCCCTTTCAGCATGGCGAGGTATACGTTACCGACGACGGCACCGAGACCGACCTTGACTTAGGCCACTACTTTCGCTTTACCCACTCTCCCCTCTCTAAAAAATCAAGCGTAAGCTCGGGCCAAATTTACCAAGAGGTAATTAGGCGCGAACGTCGTGGCGACTACCTCGGCAAAACTGTGCAGGTCATCCCACATGTCACCGACGAAATCAAACACCGTATTATAGACTGCGGAGTAGGAAGTGACATAGTACTCGTAGAAATTGGCGGAACAGTAGGCGATATAGAGTCGCTGCCATTTTTAGAGGCCATCAGGCAGATGCGCTACGAAAAGTCACCATCTTGTTTAAACATACACGTTACCTACGTGCCATATATTAAAGCTGCAGGCGAAGTAAAAACCAAGCCTACCCAGCATTCCGTGCAGGTACTTCGACAAATTGGCATATCGCCAGATATTATTTTATGCCGATCAGAGTCATCACTTGCTAGCGACGTAAAAGAAAAAATCAGCCTCTTTTGCAATGTACGAGAAGATGCAGTTATAGAATGTGCCGATGTTGAACACAGCATATATGAAGTACCGCTGACGCTGCACGCGCAAGGTATAGAAGAAAAAGTATGCCAAATGCTGAACCTGCCCTCAAACCCTATAAACCTAGAGAGCTGGCAAACACTTATTGAAACTATACGCCAGCCAAAGGGCATTGTGACCGTTGGCATTGTTGGTAAATACGTCCAGCACCAAGATGCCTACAAATCAGTATTTGAAGCATTAGAGCATGGCGCCTTCGCTAATGGCTACAAAATAGAGTTTCGCAGGATTGAATCTGACAGGTTTGACGAAAACGGATCCTTTCCTGACTGGGCACTTGGCTGTGATGGCTATTTAGTGCCAGGGGGCTTTGGAGATAGAGGCTGGTATGGCAAAATTTCGTGCGCTAAATACTGCCGCGAAAATAAAATCCCCTACTTTGGCATCTGCCTTGGCATGCAGGTTATGGTAGTAGAGTTTGCCCGCCACACCATGGGCCTTACTCGTGCAGATTCCACCGAAATGGACGAAAGCACGCCCCATCCAATTATTTCATTGCTAGAAGAACAAAAACTTATTTCCGACCGCGGCGGCACTATGCGCCTTGGCGCCTACCCCTGCCTACTTGAGCAGGGAAGCCTCGCTCACACTGCCTACGGTACCGACAAAATATCTGAGCGTCACCGCCACAGATATGAACTTAACAATAAATACCGTGACAAACTGCTGCAAGCAGGCATGAGAATAAGCGGAACATACGAAGAGGGCAACCTCTGTGAAATCGCTGAAGTTGCCGATCACCCGTGGATGGTAGGTGCACAGTTTCACCCCGAATTTGCTTCAAAACCTCTTGAGCCACATCCCTTGTTTCGCGACTTTGTGAAGGCCATGATTACAAGGAAAACCCCATGTTAAAAGGCAGAATACTAGCTGTTGACTTTGGCCTCAAACGCATAGGCCTTGCAATATCAGACCCTCTTATGATTATTGCAACGGCACTTGAAAACCTAGACGCTGGCCATAACGTACGCCTGAGTGCTCAAGCCCTTGCTAAACACTTAGACACTCTAAAAAGTGACAAAGGATATAACGTTGCTGAAGTTGTTATTGGCTTGCCGCTGCATATGAATGGGCAAGAATCTGAAAGAAGCGGCCTTGTACGCGAGTTTGCCGCACACGTAGAAGAACTTACAAAACTGCCCGTACATCTTTTTGATGAGCGCCTTAGCACAGTACAGGCAGATCGCGCACTTATAGAAACAGGTTTTACCCGAAAAAAACGAGCACAGGTAGTAGATAAAGTATCAGCTGTAATCATGCTGCAAACCTACCTTACCCAAAGAGGGTCTCGATGACAAATTTTAGCATTCAGTGGTGGGTGTGGTTTAATATCATCCTGTTTGCTCTTCTTGCTATCGATTTGGCCTACCTGCCCAAAAGAACAAAAAAATACACCTATGTGTTGCCCGTCATCTGTGTGACACTTGCAATGCTTTTTACTGCAGGTTTATATTTTGCTAAAGGATCTGCAGTTTCTCTTGAGTTTGCTACAGGCTACTTGCTTGAGCTATCGCTAAGCGTTGATAACCTTTTTGTATTTATTATGCTCTTTCACCACTTTCACGTGCCCGAACGGTGGAAAAATAAAATTTTAACGTACGGCATTATAGGCGCACTTGTGATGCGCTTTCTTTTTATAGTAATTGGCATTACTCTTATCAACATGTTTCATTGGATCCTCTTACTATTCGGTGCATTCTTGATTGTCACTGGTATCATGATGTTCAAAAAAGCAAATAAGGATGTCCTACCTAAAGAGTCATTCATCGTAAAATATGTAAAAAAACTTTTTAGATTTAAAGACACCTGGGAACAGGATACTTTTTTTATAAAGAGTAATGGCAAACTTTTTGCCACACCTGCATTTCTTACACTTTGCGCTATTGAGTCTACCGACCTTGTTTTTGCACTCGACTCTATTCCTGCTGTATTTGCCATTACCTTAGATCCATTTATTGTGTATAGCGCCAATGCATTGGCAATCGTCGGTCTTCGCTCGTTATTTTTTGTACTAAAAGATGGACTCCTCCTTTTTAAAAATCTACACTATGGCATCAGCGTCATCTTGGTATATGTTGGCTGCAAAATGGTTATCGCTCCTTGGTATGCCATCGACACCCTTACCTCGCTTGGAGTTATCGCGAGTATACTATTGATTTCGCTTATCATCCCCACTTCCTCAAAAAAGGTGCCATGATGTCCTACCAACATGTGCTAAACCTCGATACTATTGGCGGCGTTGAAGAGCTTTTTATCCACTTTCTTTCCAATGCAAAAAATTTATCGCCCATTCAGCAGCATGTACTGGTGACATCTAATAAACCCCATAAGTTTTTTACAACACACCTGCAGTCTGCCGCTAGTCTTGCAACTGAAAAATTTTTAGGCCCTCTCAAAGTACCGGGATCAATGAGAAAGTGGAATAGAGCGCGGCTTCTTGCAAAAAACCACCCTGACACCTGCATCCTATGGAACCGCATGGAACAATACCCATGGCCTGGAAGAGTTGTCTACTACGAACATGGTGCATCGTGGATTGCCAAAAAAACCAAAGAATCCTGCGATTTTTTTGAAAACGTCGATACAATCTTAGTAAACTCCCGCGCAGCAAAGCGTGTGTTAGAGCTTAAATGGGGCATACAAAAACCTATTACAGTTATTGAAAACCCACTTAAGCCTACCATAGTGCGAGCACCACACCCCAAAAAAGCCCCCCGAACGCTAAAAATAGGCTATATAGGCAGGCTTATTCCCTTAAAAGGTGTAGCACTTTTACTCCATGCCCTTGCTGCAGTAAAAGAGCAGTCGGTAACGCTTAGCGTAGCAGGCGATGGCCCAGAAAAAGAGCACCTCATCCAACTAGCAAAACGGCTTGGCGTTGCAGCTACCTTTTATGGCACGATAAAAGATGTCTCGGCATTTTATGATTCGATAGATCTACTTGTAGTACCTTCGATCCGTGAGCCTTTGGGTCTTGTCGCACAAGAAGCAGCACTTCGCGGCTGCCCGGTTATTGCCGCAAAAGTAGATGGCCTACCAGAAGTTGTTAAAGACGGAGTAACAGGTTTTTGCCTAGAGCCTACCTTAGATATTTCAAACTACACCACCTTTGGTGGCAAAATGCAAAACCTGCCTGACCTTGTGTATAACCCAACAAGCGACACGCTTACTCCCCCAAAACTTGTAAGCCCTGAGGCAATCGCCCACCAAATAAGCTACCTTATGCAAAACCCTGCTACCTTCGAATCCCTCAGCAAAAACGCCATCGACTTTGCATCAAAGCGCCCATCCTTTGCTGAATACAGTAAAACACTGCTTAGTGCGCTTAGATAATACAAAGGCGAAGTGCGCAATAAATTTATTCATTAAAAATGTTTTAATTTAAAAATATCAAACATAACTCTTTCCAATTCATTTTAAATCGCAGATCATGATAGGCTTGCACATTCAAATCGAGTTTTTTTGTACTAATAAGGAATAAATTATGATTGTATCTGCGCCCTCTATCCTCCCAACATGGACACTTGGCATTGATAGCTTACCAGATGACGAAGAATATTTTTTTGAAATAGCTAAGAAAACCTTTGAAAACCCCGAGTGGGTTAATGCCTCTAATAAAGAGCAATGGTGCGAACTACTTACACAAACCCAAACTTCAAATACCCCTATAGGAATAAAAGCGCGCGTTATTCAGGAGACATTTTTTAGAAAATTCCCGGACCTATGTGGCATGGTAACTGTAGTAATGGGCAACCAAGAAAGGCAAGTTCCAAAAGGTTGCATAAAAAATCGTTTTGATAGATTTAATTTATATACGAACTTCGCTGAAGCTGATAAAAACCGTCTTGAATTTAGATGCCCTGCCAATGTAGATGCCAATATTTACGAAGTATTTTTAGACTTTATGCATTACGGACTAACTTCAATTAATGAAGAGACTGTTGTTGCCCTGCTTCAGATAGCTCTTGATAATGACATAATGTCTTTAGGACATGCTTGTGTCGATTTTATCCGTAAACATATCCCCAACTACTCACCTAAAATCTTTATTTACTTTTTAGATCTTGCAACCAAATTTGATCCAGCGCCTGAATATTTACTTGATTTACAGTGGTTCTATGTGATCTATCTTAGCGAGGTTCGATCCAATCAAGCTGTTTATAATGAATTGCTGAAAACTGCAAACGTTCTACCCGCCGAATATCATCATATAAAAAAATTCATAACTGAGTCTGATAAATATCTAGCAGCTGGCCAAACTGCATCTTTCATTAAACACTACAATCGGACGATTCTAGCCGATGATCGAGTTAATACAATTGTTCCAGGTTCAAGATGCCTTACATATAAGAAAGAAGCCCAAAACAATCTAAAGCAGGTGACACAAAGCCTAGGGGGCCTGCAGATTGCCGATAGCTTCCTTAGCTCAGCGAAAATACGGGCACTTACTTTAGCTGGCTCCAATATCTTCGACAGCGACCTTGTTAAAATAAGTCGCATCGTAGGTAAAACTGTACAAATACTTTCAGTCAATTCCTCCCCTGGCATCACAAGATTTAGGGACTGTCAGTTTTCAGCACTTGTAGAATGCAGCTTTACAGATAGCGGCCTCACCAATCAAGGTCTGCAGGAATTAAGTGTACTTGCTGGTAATACGCTAAGAGATCTATACATAAGTAATCGCGCTTTTAGTAGTAACCCAGGAAAAGTAACTTTTGAAGGCTGTGAGTTTAAGCAGCTCTCAAGGCTCACTTTAGCGCAACAACCGCTTTGTGATGCAGGGTTTGATCTAATTAGTAGATTTGGCAAAAACACTTTACACACACTAAATTTTGTTGATTTACCAAAAGTACCTGATTTAGACAATTGCCTTTTTACAAAAATCCACACTGTCTCATTCCGTAATTTACAAATTACAAATGAGGACTTTCGCGCATTTGCTAAGAGTCATCAAAAAACACTAAGGCACCTTGACATAAGCGAGTGCAACCTTATTGATAATTTTCGCGGATGCGAACTTACTGAGCTTGTATTCGTAACAATGATGGGCAACTGTTTTGCAAGCCAAGGTATAGTACAATCCCCCTCATTCTACCCACTTTGCGGACAAAACCTAAGAAAACTTAACCTCCAGA
The DNA here is from genome assembly GCA_041737255.1 of Chlamydiales bacterium. GTDB lineage: Bacteria > Chlamydiota > Chlamydiia > Chlamydiales > FEN-1388 > SZAS-7. The sequence continues at coordinate 97,526 of JBGSSB010000042.1, forward strand.
ATGTTCGAGCAATCGATTTTACACATTGCAATTTCCCGCATCTTGAAGAGGTTGATGCAGAATACTCTCGCCTTGACAACCACTCTATCAAAACACTTAGTAATGCGGGCAAAGAAAGCCTACGTATTCTGAATATTTCAAACAGCAAAAATATATCAAGCTTTGAGGGCTGCACATTTAATAAACTCGCTGAGTTGATTGCAGATAATACCAGCCTCACGGATGCTGGCCTCAAATGGGTAAGTGTTGCCTGCAAAAACAAGAGTCTATTAACACTCAACGTTGCAGGCTGTGCCAACATAACAACTTTTGAAGGGTGCGACTTTCCACGACTTGTAACGGCATTAGTTTACAACACAGGCCTTACAACAAACGGACTCAAATGGCTACGTAAATCAACTTCAACAAACTTACAGTTTGTACATGCTGTGGGATGTAGCGATATACATTCTGTCAAATTCTGTGGTTTTCCAAAGACAGTGAAGGTTATTACAGACGAATCAAATAAAGAATCTTCAAGCCAACCCACAAGTCTCGCTGGGACATTATTTCAATCCAGCTACTTCAAAAAATAATACTTCTACCTCCTTTAACATCTTGTTACGTCGAGCCGAAGCAGACAATCAACCCTAGGGCCTTTAAACTACCTCTAAAAGGCCCTGTTACATAATGCACAAAGAATTCAAAGAGATAGATGATTGGGACCAGTCCTGGGTTGTCAAAAACTTTAAACCTTTGACATGCATTAAATTTTAATAATGTGTCCGTATATCTTCCCTTATCCTGCTTATCATGCCGCTTGCGATCCTGCATATCTTGTTCTCTGCTAAATCTATAAAAACAGGATAAATAGGTATACGCATCAGGCTAAACTAAAAAAAATCAACTGTCTAAAGCATTGGTTATAGTCATGGTGAAAATCAAAAACAGCACGAAACGTGTTTTTAAGACATGTTTCAGGGGTGTTTACAACAGAAAAGAACAAGATACG
>JBGSSB010000110.1:0-3327 GCA_041737255.1 Chlamydiales bacterium
AGATGAGGAGCTTGAACATTTTTTGTCCTGATGTTTTTGCTTTTGCGCTGCAAAAGCTGTAGCAGAGAGGCTTACAAAGACTGCTGCAACAAGTAAAAGTTTTCGAATTTGCATGATCTACCAATAAAAATAATGTGTTAAGAAAGCATAACGCAAAACAAGCCGTTGCCATGCGCTATGAAGCTTATAAAACACAAATACAAAATTAGAGTCAACGATTTACATTTTTATTTTGCGTGTAGTAGACGTAAAGCCCTTTACCAAGAAATTTCCTGGCGCGCGCGAAAGAATTTTCCCGTGGGACACTCGTCCCCCATTGTGGCAAGCCATATAACTGTATCGGCGCCTTCTTCAACAGTAAGGGGAGCATTGTTACCACCCATAGCTGTTTTTACCCAGCCTGGGCAAATGGAATTTATCGTGACTGAACTTGGCAGTGAACGCGAAACATTTAAGGTAACAGCATTAAGGGCAGCTTTAGATATGCTGTAGATACTAGGGCCTGACAGCCCTTCAGCAAAAGATCCCCAACCAGAGGAGACATTAATGATGCGGCCAAATTTTTTTTCTATCATGCCCGGAGCAAATAGGCGTATGCAATTGATAGGACCAAAGAGGTTAACATCAAAACCATTACCTATCTGTTCTTTTGTTACATCTAAAAGGGAACCTTCGGGCAGAACCCCAGCATTATTAACAAGAATATCAACAGAGCCATAAGTTTTTTGAATGTAGCCGCCAGCATCTTCAATGCTTTTTACGTCAGAAACATCAATAACGACTGCTGTAACATCAAGCTTTTTTTGACAAAGCTTCTTTTCACATATTCTGGCAGCTTCAGCCTGTCCATCTTTTTCAGTACGACATCCAAGCAATACTTTTACGCCCTTAGCTGCAAGCCCTTCACAAATGGCAAGCCCTATTCCCCTATTTCCACCTGTTACTAGTGCTAACATACTTTTTGTCTCCATACCCTATTTTACTAGTCATTCTTAAAAAACAACGGACTTTGTCTGATGTAGCGAAGAATACTCTTTTTAGTTACAACGCCCGTCAGATGATTTTCTGTGTCAACAACAGGAAGAAACCCTATCTGTTCATCTAAAATAATGTCAAGAATTGTGCTAAGAGGCGTTTCTAACATACAACACAGAACTGGAGAGATCATAACCTCTTCACACTTGGTGTTTTTTAAAGCATCTTGGGGAAAATCATTTTGGGAAATTTTTCGAAAAACTTCACGCGCTGTCATAAGCCCACAAATAGTGTTACGCTCACTGAGTACAAAAATAAATGGTTTGGACTGCAAAAGCTTTATCGCCTTTGTGATAAGGTCTGAGTGTTTGACTACCGAAACACTTTTTTCAATAACATCTTTAGCAATACCTGTTACCTCTGCAGGGCCATAAAACTTCTGTTTGGTGCTAATCTCCTCAGCTAAATCATCACCTGTTTTGACTTTTTTGAGTGTGGATTTTTCTTCCATCGGAAGCGTTCCGCTTCTGCCTAGTTCTTGCACATCTTGTTCTTGCAGATTTTGTTCTTGCGCATCAAGTTGCTCTTGCATATTTGCAATATTTTGATACTGCATTTCTGCTTGAAATGGATTGGGGCGAGTTGCCTCAACTGCCCCTACAGGCTCACGTTCGATAGATCTCCAGTCACTTCCCTTATACGGATTATGAAATCCTTTTGGATCAAATACTCGAATTGTATGCATCTACCTTTCCCAGGTTACTTTTTTGTGAGATACTTTCCACACGTACACTACTCGCTATTACCTACATCCCCTCAGCTGCGTGTTGACGCCGTAATTATGGAGCACATCGCCTCTGCCATGATCAATCTTGGGGCAAATGATGCGACTATTCTTTGAAGAGCTATCTATGTAAATACCGACTGACTTCTTGTTCTTAATGTGTAAATTTTTTATGCGAAGATATTTTAATAAGGTATTGTTCGCACTAAGCAAATGAACTCCAAGGGCTTTTCTTGAAGAGAAAAGATCCTCTTCAGATGTCACGGTAATATCTTTTGCTACACAGTGCTTAAAGCGCACATTGTCACACGCTTCTGCAACAAAACCAAAAACAAAACAAGGGGCTGTTATGTTCTGGCTTCTGCACTTCACAATCTTTATTGACCCTACTGCATTTTGCACATTCAACCCATACACTTTAGAGGGCATATTCACGCTTGATCCCGTATCACCACCAAAGGCATAGATGTTTTTTGCTTTAAAATGCTTAATAACGACATCACTTCCGGCCCCTACCAAATTCAAGCCATAAACATTTCCATTTTCACTTGAAATAGTGTTGGCGTTGTTATGTGCAACAATTACTCGTTCGGTATTTGACAAGCTAAATGCCCAACAGTCAGTGCCAGCATATCGCTGTTGTAGAAGATCTATAAAGCAAGCCCCACCTGCTATATTTTTAACCTCGGCTCCACGAGGCGCCATATTATGAAGAGAGCCCACAGTGCAGTTTTCAATAAGTGAGTTAAAAGCACCATCAACGCAAAGTCCAATAGTTCCCTTAATTTGCGAGTTATCTACCTGCCTGCCAAAAATGGGCAGCGTCTCTTGCAAAAAAGCCGCCTCATCCGAATCTAAAATACTTGCCGCCATCGCATCAAAATTTGGAGGAAGAGCTCCAACAAGAGATGGGTTTAACACTTTTTGCGCCATAACAGCAAATAGTTGTGCTTGTAAAAATGGGTTTGGCGCAAATGTGCCATTTTTGTTGAAAGCATCATTCCACTGCCCACATCCAGTAACCGGCAAACCAATGGTTGCCAAATTAAAACCGATACCCCCAGTAGCAGAACTCCCAATAAGCACCGATTCTATAGGCGCATGTTTTAATTTTTCAATGTGTACATTTTTTATCTTGAGATTATCCACAATGCGCCCATTAGCAAAAAACTCTTTATGATCGCCAATTTGTGAAGTAGTATCAGAGCCGCCAGCAACAAGTATTCCGTACAGAGTATTCGAGGCAGTCATTTCTGCCTTGTTATATAGGTAAAAGTTATCCAAAACATAGCTTGTCAAAGCTAAGAGCTGCGCTTGCGCTCCAGGATACTCGCTTGCAGCCAAAGATTTTAAATGATTGATAAGAGTATACGCAGCAGAGTGAAGCGGCGTCGTAACAATAAGATTATCATTTGCTGTAACCGTAACAGAGATATGATCAGAAGTTGTGTTTGAAATAAAAAGAGTGTACCCTCAGTAAGGTTTTCGTCAAAAAACAAATAACAGAGGGTAACTCATGAAAGAGTATGTCAATTTCACAGATAAAGATCATGTACAAACTTTCGAAA
>JBGSSB010000112.1:0-27103 GCA_041737255.1 Chlamydiales bacterium
TTTCGAAAGTTTGTACATGATCTTTATCTGTGAAATTGACATACTCTTTCATGAGTTACCCTCTGTTATTTGTTTTTTGACGAAAACCTTACTGAGGGTACACTCTTTTTATTTCAAACACAACTTCTGATCATATCTCTGGACCTCATCTTTATTTCTGGTGATAATTTCTTTTTCTAATATTTCAACAGGAATCCAACTAATATCAATCATTAAACTAACCTCTTAAAAAAAGAGGGATTATAAACAAAACTCAAATATAGTAAAACATTAAAGAATCAAAAGAACTCATGAGAACAACAAAGAGAAAGTAAAAAGAGGTTGGATTTATCTAGTGGAAGAAAATAGCAGGGCTGTAAAAATATACCCACCACAAAGAGCACTCAGAGCACAGTACGAAAATAAAACAGTCTTTTTTGTTTTTTCTCTCTTTGTTCTCTAGCGCCCTCTGCTGTGGTATTTTTTTAAAACGTCACTTCACCAAGGAGGTTAGCAATCGAATTAAATCATGATAGGTCAAAAAGAGCAAAAATGAAATAAGCGCTACCGCAAAAGGCACTACAATTTTTTCAATTGTCTTTGATTTTAACCGTTTTCCACTTACTATCTCAAAAAGAGAAAGGCAGATATAGCCCCCATCAAGAACAGGCAATGGAAGAAGGTTTAAAAGCCCAAGGTTCAAACTAATCGCACCCATCCAAAAGAGAGCTTCTTTCACCCCTGTCATCCATTGCACCTGGATAACCTGGACAATACCTATTGGACCACTCAGCCACTTGGGATTTAAGTAGCCACCGATAAGCGCTTGCAGGGTATGAGCTACCTCATCAACGATATCACTAAACATCTGAATTGGGTTGGGGTCATACTCTACTTTTAAATCCTCAACACCTGGTAGTCCTAAAAGAAGCTGTTTTTGTCTTGCTTCCAAAAACTGAATAGCCAACGCTCTTTTTTCTGGATCATCGATTGCTTGAATAATTCGTTTTTCTTCTTCAAGCTCTTTTGCTACAAGCTGCTTGTCTGCTGCTTGCATAAGTTCTAAACGTGTTTTTGGCAATATTGGCTTTAGAAGCTTTAAAGAACCATCTTTAGTTATCTCTTTGGGAGTGCCAATACCATTAACTATTAGCTGTAATTTGTTACCGTGAAACGCTGCATCAAAATACTTTTGTTCATCTATAAGATCACCTTTAGGCAGTTTCTCTGTGATGATAAGAACTTTGTGTTTTTGGATATTTTTCAAAAAGTCTACTGTCGACTTAACTGGGGTTCCATCAATTGCCACGATAACGTCACCAACCATAAGGGGCTCTTCAACCTCAGATAGATATTCTGTAGTAAGCACAGCATCTTTATGATCTGTATCGATAAAAGCAAGAGGCTCCTCGATAGTGCAGTTTGGAGTAAGGTTGTATGGGATAAATACAAGCTTTCCAAATGGAACGTCGCGCAAATCACCCTCATACTGCCAATCCGCGATTTCTTCTTTTACTTGATTTACAAGTTTCAAGTCTTCAACATCAACACGAGGCACGCGCCGGAGCATATATTTGCCATCACGCTTGATTGTAAGCAAGCTCTTGCCATCATTGAGTATAGAGCTTAGCTGTGACAACGAATAAATAGGCTCTCCATCCAACCACAGAATTCTGTCACCTGGCTCGATGCCACTTCCAATAAGAGGAGATCCAGCCGGAAGTTGATTTTTCTGCCCATTAACAGTTTCGGGATAGATAACAAAGTTAGCCCCGGTAAAAACACCCGTTGTTAAAATACCAGCTTCTAGCGATTGAGGATGGTTGTAAGGATGTATTGGAAGAGAAAAAGGCTCATAAGCTCTTTTGTTTTTGTCCCAGCGCATTCCCTGCACCTGAATAGTACTTCCTGAAGTCATTGCTGCATGGAAATGATCTTTTGATCCCTTAACTTTTTCAGCATCATATTTTAATATGATGTCACCCGGTCGGATACCGGCCTTAAAAAGCTCAGACTGCGGATCTATCATGCCGATTTTATTTGTGACGTCAGCAAAGTTTTTTTCTCTACCACCTGTTGCCCAAATGACGGTAAAGGCCAAAAATGCAAACACGAGATTTGCAAGTGGTCCCATAATAGCCACTTTAATGCGGTCCCAAGGAGATTTTCCGAAAAACCCATCAGGAATGTCTTCTGGATCTTTGCCATCTTCTTTTTCCATTCCCGCAATTTTGACATACCCTCCAAACGGCAGCCAACAGATATTCCATTTCACACCGTTGTGCATAAGTGTAAATATTGGACGGCCAAAGCCTATTCCAAACGACTCTACACGCATACCCACACGCCTTGCCATCCAGTAATGCCCAAGTTCGTGAATAAAAATCAAAAAACCAAGTCCCAAAATTGCAAAAAGAAGATAGAGCAGGCTCACGAGATTATCCTGTGGTAAATTAATTTTTCAAGAACATTGATTATGCCTTAGCAGGTCTAATCAGTGCAAGGGATAAACTATACGTTATTGCTAAGATCACAACAACTAGCCCCGCAGTAGAGCCTGGTAATTCATAAACAGTAAGCATATGACGAGAAATCGCAACCCCCAAAAAAGAGGCTCCCATTGCAACTAAACAGGCAATTAGGGCCATTAGCTTTAGTTTATTAGTAAAACGACGAGCCACTAAAGCCGGCGTCACCAAAAATGCTAAAAAAAGTAGCACTCCGACTGCTCGAAAAGCCCCAATGGCACATATTGAAACTTGCGCCATTAACAAATAGCTAACCTTATCATTTGAAATCCCACACATCCTTGCAAAAAGCGGATCAAAAGAGGTAAGGAACAGTGGTCGCCAAAAAGCAATAAGAACAAAAGTATTAAGTACAAATATCCAAAACATTAGCTTTAAATCGTCCATGTGTAGCGCATCTACATTGCCCATTAAGAGCTCTGCACCAACATGGGCACTTTTTGTTAGCGTTGTAACAAGTATTATACCTATAGCAAAAAGCAGAGTAAAAACCATGCCTATGCTTGCATCTTCAGCCACTGGCAGAGACGAAACAACTGCGCGAGTTAAAAAAGTAGTTACGAATGCAGCTACTAATGCTCCTGCTATTAAAAAGGCATCGGATGGCAACAGATGAGAAAAATCAAACGCCTCGCGAGGAGCACTATAAAAATGATAGGCAACATAAGCAAGCACAACACCTGGCAAAATAGTGTGTGAAAGGGCATTTGCAAGCATCGTCATTTTTCGTAAAACAAAAAATGTCCCTATAAATGCCGCTGTTACTGACAAAAGTATTAAAACACAAAGCTGTAGCTCATCACTTGCTAGCTCCATAGTATTACCCGTCAAAAACTGCCACAACCGGACGAGCAATGTATAAAAAAACTGGAAAAAATTATTATCCCAATAGGGGTTTTGCAAAAGTATTTGTGTCATGGGCGTAACAGATTTACCTCGTGTGCAGGAATTGGCTGACTATGAGGATCTTTATTTGGGAAGTGCAAAATAACCTCAAGCTCTCTTTCTATCTCAGGGGTAATAATATGCTCCATTTCCTCTGCGCTTGGATGCACACGATCTTTTCCAACACCACAATATTCCACTAAATACACTTCCCAGAGGCGATGCAAACGAACAATTTTTCGCCCCCACAACATCCCTGATGCAGTCAATTCATAGCAGTCATAGCCTTTATTTTTTAACCATCCCTTATTAGTAAGAGCTACCAACAAAAAGCTTAACCCTAAAGAACTTGATTGAAAATTTTGCGTAATCTCGCTTCGATGAATATCCGGAGAGTTTTTACGCGAACATACCTTCCAGAGAACTTTTAAAAGATTTTCCTGCTTACACAATACCCAAAAGGACCATCTACGAACAACCCGAAATATCAACCCCTTTTGCGGCGCCAATAAACTAGAAAATATAAATATCCCAGCGCCAGCAAGCACAATCATAGGACCTGTCGGAAATGAACTATACTGGCCATTAACCCCCATAGTTTGACTCATTTCATGGGAGAAGTAGACACCAAAAAACCCAGCCACAAGCCCGAAAATACAAGCAAGGAGAAGTACAAATTCAAGCCTTGCCGTCCAAAGCCTGCTTGACACAGCCGGAAAAATAAACATAGCAGACATTAATACAACCCCAAGGGAGCGAATGCCAACCACTACAGCAAGTACAGTAACTCCTAAAAGCACCACCTCTATTTTACGTGTGTTAATACCAATGGCTTTTGCATATTCTGGATCAAAAATTACAGCCTTTATTTGCCTATAATAAATTATACACACCCCAAAAGCTAGCGCTGCCAAGGTTCCATACAGGACAATATGCTCGTCTGTTTGCGTGGCTGCCTGTCCAAAAAGGTAACTCTGAAGCTCTCGATAGAGCGTAGGAAAGCTTCCCTGAACACATGATAGAATAACTAAAGCAACACCAAAGAACGATGCGAGTACAAAACAAAGAGCACTATCGGAAGCTAAGTGATATTTTTTTGTAAGCGTTTGAATGCAGTACATACCCAAAAGACTACTTATCGCAGCCCCAATAAGTGGGATAAGTAAAAATTGCCAGTCTCCCTCATAGTTCAAAAACATCTTTCCAAATAAAAGACTGCAGATAACACCAGGATAGCTTGCATGAGAAAGCGCCTCACTAACCAATGACTGCCGTTTAAGCACAGAAAAAGTACCAACAAACGCGGCAATTGCACACATCAGCATAGAGCCTATTGTGGGAGCGGCCAAAACTGGATCGGTAAAGTACTGAATCATTGAATACCTGATGCAATAATACGTGAGCGCTTTAGCGTCTCATCCATTAAAGCAAAGTTTTTAGCATATGTTTTGTGTATAATAGGTCTTGTAAAAGTAGTTTTTGTAGGGCCAAGTGCTATAAGCCGAACGTTTAGCATAAGCACCCAGGAAAAATACTCCTCAACACAATTCAAATCGTGGTGAACCATTAACACCGTCTTATTTTGTTTTACAAGATCCGCCAGTAACTTAATAATAATTTCTTCGGTTGTGTGATCAACTCCTGCCAACGGCTCATCAAGAAAATAAATATCCGCATCTTGCATAAGCGCTCGAGCTAAAAATGCCCGTTGTTGTTGCCCTCCAGAAAGCTGGCTAATTTGTCTGTCTGCATACTCAGAGATACCCACTTTTTCAAGACATTCCAAACAAAATAGCTGATCTTTTTTAGAAATTGGCGACAAAAAACTTTGACGCGGATAGCAGCCCATAAGAACAAGCTGCCTAACAGTTATTGGAAAGTCCCAATCCACAGCTTCTCGTTGTGGCACATATGCACACTTTTTTCGCATTTTAGAAAGCGGTTGTTGTTCAATCCAGACTGATCCCGAAACTGTAGGAATAAGCCCTAGCATTGCTTTTAAAAGAGTGCTTTTACCAGCACCATTTGGGCCCAAAATACCAACAAACGTTCCTTTGGGTATTTCTAAATCAATATCCCATAAAACTGGCGTGTCATCATAGTGCACTGTAAGACCTGATACTTTTAGCGCTAACTGCTGCATAAATCAATCCAATCCATTTTTCGATAAGCCATTGTAAATTGTCTCAGAATCGTACTGCATCATGCCTTTATACGTAGCAGCAGGTGAACCTACAGGCCCCATAGCATCAACGTAAAGCGGTTCTTTTGCCACATGAACAGCGTACCCCTTTCTTAAACAAGCATCGGTCAGTTTTTTAAGTGAATCACGACTTATATTAGATTCAGCAAAAAGGGTCCTTACATTATATTTAACTATATGGTCAACAAGTCTTTGAATATCTGCAGTGCTCAATTGACTATCTGGAGCAAGCCCTTCTGGGGCCATAGAGCGTATTGTCCAAGTAGAATTTTTTCTTTCTTCCTCAGTTGCCAAATAGGCTCTCACAAAGTAATTAAATGCTTCGTGAGCAGAAACAATATATCGAGATGATTCAGGCAATAATGAAATACGTTTCAGTATATCTCTATGGAGTTTTTGCAACGAAATTGAAGTTTCATTGCTCATTTGTTGAAAAAACTCACCTTGCTCGGGAATAGCTGTGGTTAATATTTCCGCAATAAATGGGACAGCTGACTGCCACAAAGAAACATCCATCCATACATGCGGATCAACACTGCCATTAAAAAGTATAATGTCTGCAGGACGCGCCTTGGCTATAAATTCCCCCACAGAAACTGCTTTTGAATTATTTTCTAGTCGCTGAGCTAAGCTTGGCCCATGCTCTAAACCCAACCCATTATAAAAAATTAAGTCAGCTCTAGCTAATTTTTCATCATCCCCTTTGACAAGCTGATAAGAATGGGGATCGCTCTCTCCTTGAATAAGAGTTAGGCAATCAATATACTCTTTACCCACGTCTCTAACTATCTCAGCAACCATAGCCGTTGTACAAAGCACTTTTAATTTACCGTTTGAGCTCATCCATTGTTGTAATTCAGAGATTTTACCCTCATGATTTGACTGCCCACAACTTACAGTGAAAAAGAGAACTGCCCCTAGAAGCAACATTATTCGTTTTAAAAAAATCATAACACTATTTTCCTGATACATAATCAGTTTCCATTCTACACACTTCAGCATTTCTGACGTAATAAAACAATTACGATTGACAATTAACCATTAAATGAGAATAAATATCCCCAACTTACACAATCTGCCACCGGGCATGTGCTAAATTTTTACTTAACAAAACAAAAAGGGACAATCATATGTCATTCACTCAAGAACAAATGGTAGCCACTTCGAGCCGCGACCTAGACGATCTTATTGGTAAAGCAATTAAAAAAATCGGCGGAAGAAAAGAAAACGACCTTTGCCGTTATTTGCCAATGACAACAGGTGGTTATATGCACCATTTCACACTTCGTAAAATGAAAACACAGCTTCCCGAAAAACTCTCAGAAATGATCAAAACATTTATTACAAATGCAGACCGTCCTTCTACAGTTGCTCCTAAGCAGCGTGCCGCTCGTGGTTCTCGCAAGAAAAAAGATCACATCGTTCTAACAAAAACTGACATTGACCACATCTTGCAAGTAGCTCGTTCAGCTGGCGACAAAGATTTAATCCGCAAACTTACTCCTAAAAAAGACCTCCGAACAGTAAAGCGTGAATTAATTTCTTCAATCCGCCATGGTAAAATCGAGCACGAACTATGGAATACCTATGTTGAAGTTACAACTACCAACCAAATGATCTAAACTACAAAAAGCAAGCTACTTACAGTAGTGGCTTGCTTTTTTTTTAAAAAAAGTTTAAAATGAAAAATGAATTGCCACACGTAAGAACAGGGTTAGGACAAAAATCAAATAGGTTTTTATCCCCAGAATCCACAAAGCCCTGTGTTATCGCTGGCCTTATTTTTGAAGACACGCCAGGCTTTCAGGCCCGCTCTGACGGAGATGTTGTCTTTGGAGCTATCTGCAACGCCATCTCATCACTAAGTGGTGTTCCAATACTCAGCGAAATTGCCGTACAACTATGCAGCAGAGAAGGTATCACGGACAGTGAGGTGTACGTTAAAGAAGCTGTAAAAACCCTTAAATCACAGAAAATCACGCACGTTGCACTTTCTCTTGAGGCAAAACGTCCTCACTTTAATGACTTAATCCCGGAAATGAAGAAAAAAATTGCCCATACCCTCGGCCTACAGCCGCAACAGATTGGCATTACAGCCATTTCTGGAGCAGGTCTTACCGATTACGGCTGTGGCGATGGCGTTTTATGCACAGCCATAATCACTACCATTGAAAGCACTCCTTAGCACAAGTTTACAAGTTAGCAAATGCTGACAGATACAAGATGAGTCATTACATGAAACCGCGATTACATCAATAGAGTAGCTCTTTTTCTGTTTTCATCGTTCTGCTAAATAACAAAAATAAACCGCAGAGAACGCAAAGTTCAAGAGAGAAAAAGTTATTTCATGTATCTCCCTTTTCTCTATGCTCTCTGCGGTGAAATATTTTTTCACACACTTGCTATTTTCTATTAACGTATAACAAAGCCTAACTTAGCTCATCGATAATTTACCTCGAACTAATAGACATCTCGAAGATAGCGCTTTTGTTTGCGCAGGTCTGCAAGAAAATGGCGAGCACTCTCATCTGAAATTTCAAGCTCTTCTTTTACAATCTTCTGCAAACAAGCATCAACATCTTTTGCCATGCGACTTGCATCCCCGCACACATAAATGTGAGCACCATCCTGTATCCATTTCCACACCTCTTTTCGATTCTCCCAAAGACGGTGCTGGACATAGATCTTTTCATCCTGATCGCGCGAAAATGCCTCGCTTACTTTTAAGAGATTTTTATCTGTAAGTTCACTCCAGTACTCTTCATAAAAAAAATCGCACTCACGATTTCGTTCTCCAAAAAAAAGCCAATTTTTCGATGTCGGATTTTCTCTTGCAAGTCGCTCTTGCATAAAGGCCCTAAAGGGTGCAATCCCGGTTCCTGGCCCTATCATAATCATTGGTAGCTGGTTGTCATCGGGCAGTAAAAAATCTTTTGTCTGCTGCACATAAATTGGCACATTTTGCGTGTGCTCTTTTACCATGTCACACAAAAAATGCGAGGCAACACCAAGTCTTTTTTTGCCTTGTAGCTCATATCGAACTCGAGAAACGGTAAAGTGCACTTCATCTGGAAATGCGTTCTGAGACGAAGCAATAGAGTAGAGCCTTGGTAAAAGTGGACCTAGATTCTGAACAAGGTCTTGCGGCCCTAAATGGGCTTCTGGATGCTCTTGCAAAAGCTCTAGCACATTGTGAGTGGTCAAAAACTCTCTGAACTGCTCATCTTGCTCTGGTAAAAGCAGGGCATCTAAATGCTTTGCACCTCGGACAACCAGCTCTTGAACAAGCTTACGTGTAGGAACAGCGAGATTTGCTTTTTTACGCAAATACTCCCCTATTGTAAATGGCGCTTGCGTTCTTGGATCTTGAACCTCTTCATCTTTTGAAAACTTGCAAAAAGCTAAAATAGCATCACACATCGGTCCATCATTTTCAGGGCAAATACCCATGCTATCTCCTGGCCGATAGCTAATGTCAGATCCAGCAATGTTTAATACTACATGCCACGTCTCTTTTGTAGAGCCGGTTTTGTTTAACCGGCATCTCGAATGAAGACGTGAAGTAAAAGGGCTCAAACGGCTATATTGGGTCATATTACTCAAGTTCTGTTATTAGCTGCGGCAAAAGAATTCCCGCATCGTAAGATTTTTTAAGCTGGTCTGCTTTTTTCGATGATATTCCACCATTAAATTCCATCGACTGCAACAAGCGCACACGGACTCTATCTTTACCAAGTAAGTCTACCGAATCAAAGAGCGGTAGTCCGTGACGTTTTCCCATAATGCAAGCAAACAAAAGTGGCATTACAACTTTTTTGTGATGTACTCCAAAAAACTCTGAAATCTTACGTGAGGCCTCATTCATACCAGAGCCTGTCCAATTTTCACTTTTGTCCATTTCCCAAATAAACGTCTGGTAAATGGCCGCTTTTTTGGCGTTACTTACACCAGACAACTCAAATAGCTCTTGGGTGTAGGGCAACCGATTTATAAATAAAAAGTCTGACAATTCAATAAAATCGCCAAAATTTTTCATACGTGAGTGGACCAGAGGTATAAGACGATTCATAAACGCATCATTAAAATTCCACTGCTTTAAGCGTTCCCAAAGCTTCTCTTCCGGTATCTGTTGGATAATATACTGCTGGTTAATCCAATCTAGTTTCGTCACGTCAAACACAGCGCCTGATACACCTATACGCTTTGCATCAAACTCTTTAATAACATCATCTAGTGGATAGATTTCTTTTCCATCAGTTGAGCTATACCCCATAAGCGTTAAAAAATTAACAAACGCCTCAGGAAGGTAGCCACTATCGCGGTAGTAAAAAATTGAAGTTGGGTTCTTGCGCTTAGAGAGCTTTCTCCCATCTCTTCCCAAAAGAAGGGGCATGTGCATAAATACCGGGGCCTTCCATCCAAAAACGTCGTACAACAGCACGTGCTTTGGAGTTGAACTAACCCATTCGTCTCCACGAATAACATGCGTAATGCCCATTAAATGGTCATCTACTACGTTTGCTAAGTGATAGGTTGGAAATCCATCCGACTTCATCAAAATTTGATCGTCGATATCGGCATAAGGAAAGCTAATTCTGCCTTTGATCGCATCTTCAAAAACACAATCCCCAGAAAGTGGCACTTTCAAACGTATTGTAAAGGACTGTCCTAAAGCTTCACGTTCTGCTATTTCTTCAGCACTTAAGTTGCGATAGCGTCGGTCATAACCAAGTTTTGAGCCAGTTTTAGAGCCGACCTCACGCATTTCCTGCAACTCTTGAGGCGTAGCAAAACATTTATAGGCCTTGCCAGCTTTTAGGAGCTCATCACAATACTTTCGATAAATCTCACTACGCTCTGATTGTCGATATGGACCAAATGCGCCACCAACATCAGGACCTTCATCCCAAGTAATGCCGGCCCATCTAAGTGCTTTATAGATATTTTCTTCATATTCAGGACGGCTTCTGCTGCGGTCAGTATCTTCTATGCGTAAGATAAATTTTCCCTCAAAATGACGAGCAAAAATAAGATTAAAAAGAGCGATGTAGGCCGTGCCTACATGTGGATCACCGGTAGGCGATGGAGCGATACGTACACGAACTGTCATAGCATTTCTCAATTAATTATTCTAAAAGGAAAATATCATACAACATTTACGCCTTACGAACAACTGCTCTCTAACCAGCTAGTACAGGCTCTGGGTGATCTTCTATCCTTGGCTGTTCAATCTGAAGAAGCCATATAAAGTCTTTCATGACGTTCATTGCTTCTTGCAGCTGAAAATCAACGTTAACTTGGGGACCGCCTGAAGTGCCATCGTCCATATTTTTAACATTTTCCAAAAAATTTTGAAAAAGTTTGTTATTCCCAATGCGCTGCGCTGAATTTCTTTTTAGCTGCTGTAATGGCCCATAAAATTGAGTGATAGGCTCTTGCATATCAAATTGATAGAGCCTACGAATGCGCTCTCTTTGAAAAAATGGCACATCTGAAAGGGTGTCATCAAAATTAGGGGGGATAGAATCATTTTCTAGAGGGTGTTTGGCATACTCTTCACCAACTTCCATGTAGGAAAGCTCGCCTGGAATAACAATATCAGATTGCACGCCCACAAGCTGAGGCGTTTTGCCTGATACGGTATAATAGCGGCCCCGTGTGACCTTATATTCGCCATGGGGGTCTACAGCCCCATTGGCCTGCGTAGTTAGCGTAAAGGTCTGAAACGACCCCTTGCCGTAAGTGTGGTCATCACCTATCACAAGCGCTCGGCCATAGTCTTGCAAAGCTTGAGCAACAATCTCTGCTGCTGATGCGCTTAAACGGTCAACCAACACCAAAAGTGGGCCATCCCAAATTCTACTAGAATCAATGTCACGGATATGCTGCAAATTGCCGTTTTCATCTTTTATTGAGGCAACAATCCCCTTTTTAATGAAAAGTCCCACAACATCTACTGCCTGAGTAAGAAGACCGCCTGCGTTCATCCGCAAGTCTAGTATCACGCCTCGCACTTTGCTTTCTTTAGCAATTGCACTAAAAGCTTTGGCAAGATCGCTACTGGAAGAACTTTCAATGTCTTGATAAAATGAATGCAGAGACAGGTTTGCAATAACTCCATCCCCAAATGCTTCAACAGATGACTGTACACGAGCATCCTTGATAATAACTTCGCCACGCTGAACCTTAATATCTTTGGTCTCAACTTGTTTGTCTTCTGCTGACTTTACCTCTCTGAGCACTGTAAGGGTTACTTCTGACTCATCTTTTCCTCTAATTTTCTCAACCACTTCTAGACCGTCTAGCCCAAGAACAGGCTCGTGATCAATGGCTATAATCTTATCCTTTGCTCTTAGCTCCTTCCCTAAGTCTGCCGGCCCCCCCTCTATAATATTTGTCACGGTAAAGCCATCTACATCATCACGTAGCTGAACACCAATACCAAAGAGCCGCTGCTGAACCGATACTAAAAACTGAGAGGCTTCTGCAGGAGTAAAGTAAAGGGTGTGGGCATCAAGCGAAGATGCCATTGCTTTGAGCAAATAGGTGCAAAAAAGCTGTGATTTAAGCTTTTTGTCTTTTGTGAGAATATCTTCTTCATATTTTAAGCGAATTTTCTGCAATCGCTGTAGCGCCATATTTTTAAATTCTGCATCCATTTTTTCTGCGGCAATCATCTGAAGTGCTCGCATCCGTAGCAAGCGTTGATAGAGTTCTTCATCAGTTTTACACCACTTCAAGTCTTTAAACTCCTTAGCCTGAACATCTTTCGGCATATCTTCGGCTTTAATTCTCTCTTCAAACCGGTTACGCCTGTCTATACAAGGCTGCATAAGAGCAAATATGTCTTCATATTGAGGGAACCTGCTATACTCAAAGTCTTTTGTAACCTGTTCCAGGAGCTCATTAGTAGGATTTAGCCACTTTGAGATATCCCCTTCTAAAAAGTAGGTTTTATAAGGATCTAAAAGATTTATAAAATTGTCTAAAGATCGCTTAGCAAGCACTGGAGACATGGTTTTGTACACAGCGTGTGCGCGCATGATCTCCTGCATTTTATAGGTGACATCATACTGATTTATTTCAGCAGGCCTCGCCAATGCTACGCCGTGGATCATAATAGCTATCCACAAGACTGTCTGAGTGTATATTTTACCCATTATATCAAGCTCCCAGAGGGTATCAATCTAAAAAGTGCCATCTTAGCAGGCAAACAACTCGTTGCCAACAAGAAAAATAGAGGTATTTTAGAGAGGCTGCAAAAAAAAAACGAAAAAGATTGCACAAAATGGTTGATGAAAATCTTTTTACGTGTATAATAATTGGTTCAAAAGAAATACAAGTGATATAATAGATCATTTGTATTGGCTCAAACTAGTGTATGAGCTAAATTTTGGCTGCTTGAATTTTTAAGGAAATAAAAATAAAAAAGGAAAAAACCATGATGAAAGATAAGCAAACTGAAGTTGTTGTACAAGACAACAAGAAAGTAGTTTCGATTACAGAAGCAGCTAAGCTGAACAACGTAACGAGACAAGCTATTTATGTTGCAATTAAGCTCAACAAGCTACGAGCAACTAAAGAAACAAGCCGTTGGATGATCCATGTTGATGATCTTAACGAATACCGCAAACAAAAATACTCCAGAACAAAGTCAACATATCAAGGCGAATTGCTATTTGATAATGCTAAAGGTTACTACTCAGTTAACCAAGTTGCAAAGTTGCTCAATGTACCTGCACAAAAGATCTATTACGCAACACGAGCTGGCTACCTAAAAGCTATCCGTAAAGGTGCGGCATGGGTCGTGAGTATTGATGACGTGAAAGGTTACCAAGAAAGCTATTTGGCAACCAAAGCGGACAAGAAGCAACAGCAAGCTAGTTAATTAGCTCTGGCTTCGAAGTATACGACAGATTCCAGATGCGTAGTCTCTGCGAACATGTCGTATACTTGCGCTTTCTTCAATGCATATCCCTTTTCATAAAGAACCTTGCAGTCGCGAGCTAGCGTAGATGGCATGCATGAAATGTATACCAAACGCTGAGGCCTATGGCTGATTATTGTTTCAATTACCTTATTAGATAGCCCAATACGTGGCGGATTTACTATCCACTGCTCGAACCCTTGCCCATGAAGCTCTTTCTTCGTAAGTTTTTCACAAGGCTTTGCTAAAAACTCTACTGTATTCAGTCCATTTTCTTTAGCGCTTAGTTTAGCAAGTTCAATTGCTTTAGAATCAAGCTCTACTCCCAATACTTTATGCCCTCTTTTTGCAGCCAGTAAAGACATTACCCCTACTCCACAGTATAAATCTACTATTGGGCCCGGTTGCATACTGTCGAGAACATCCTTGTAAATCTGTAAAGCTTGATCGGGATCATTTTGTACAAAAACAGCAGGTGAAAAAAATATACGCAGGCCTTCTATTGTACGCTCACATAAATCGGCTTTACCCAGAATCTTCTTACTATCGTCAATCATAATCGCTCTATCATCAGCATCATTTCTCATAACAGTGATTCTGTTAGGATGTTGCGTATGCTTTTGCACAATACTACGCACATCATCAAAGCCTTTGGTAGAAAATAGCAAACATCTTTCTATTGGAATAATCGTGGTATTATCACGTGCAAAAAACCCGCATTGTTCTCCATGCAAAATAACTTTGCGTCGATATCCCCACTCTTTTTTTGCAGCTACTGCTGTTACCGGAAAATCAATAGGTATTTTAGCTTGGCGCTCAAGAGCATCCATGAGCCACTCTTTTTTTACTTTGAGCTGTTCGCTGTATGCTAAATGCTGCAGCTGGCAGCCACCGCATGAGCCAAAATAGGGACATGGCGGAACAACGCGCGAGGCACTTGGAACCACAACGCTAACAAGCGTCGCTTCGAAGTATGATTTTTTCTTCTGAGTAATTGCAACATCTACTTCTTCGCCCGCTACAACATCGGCTACAAAAATAACCCATCCTTGATGGCGTATCAGCCCTTTGCCACCAAACACAAGCTTTTCCACAACACCACGCACTGTCTGTCCAATATCAATCATTATTAGCCTCTCAATTGTGGCTACATAATCCTAGAATGGCACCATAAATGAAACACAAAACTCTCTTGGGTCAATCAAACAATTAAACTGAGAAGCAAACCGAAAATTGAACAGTATATGCAAGATCGCTCAAGCGGCGGGGGTTGTTACAGCTCAAACCCATATAAGAAAGTTTACATCACGCTACCACACCTTCCTAAGTAAGCGTTTTGATAGAACAGCTGATAAAAAACGCATACACTTTGCTTCGGCTATGACTCTTCTCCAACACTTTGACGGTGATGACGTACATAAAGGCGCAAGCTACCTTGAACTTGCTGAATTTATCATGCAACAAGGTGCACGAAGTGCGCGTGATCTCGAACAGCTGTGGCGTAGAATAGTTTTTTATATCTGTGTTTCAAATGTTGATGACCACCCAAGAAATCATGGGTTTTTACTTACTTCCCATGGTTGGGTATTATCGCCAGCGTACGATATTAATCCAGTAGCCACAGGAAATGGCCTAAAGCTCAATATTTCAGAATCCGATAATTCACAAGATCTTGCATTAGTCAAAGAAGTAGCTCCCTACTTTCGAATTAATGCAGCCAGGGCATCAACTATCATCCATGAAGTAATACAAGCAGTAAAAGGTTGGCGTAGAGAAGCTACAGCGTTTAGTATATCAAGTAAAGATCAAGACCGCATGGCTCGAGCTTTTCGGGTCGCTGACGGTGTTTAATCTATTTTAAAGAATTTGGAAATCTCGGATAAGAAGCTGGATGCTAGAGCCATTTACCTGAGGGGTAAAGGCAACACGCAGTGGCATGTTTTTTTGCTGTAATAAGGGTAGGCGATGAGCGTGGCCTATGGCTATACCCTCTAACATGCGATCTTCTTGCTCAAGGTACATCTTAAGATGCTGCTTGCCGATGATTTTGGGCTCTTGAATCTGGTGACAATCAGCGTAGAGCAATGGAGCGGGGTTTCCGTGGCCATAAGGCTCTAACAGCTTGAGGGACTCTATAAGGTCAAAGGTGAGGTCGTCGAAGCGCACAAGGGCATCTAATGGCAATTTAGGGGTGATGTGCAGATCTTGTAGGGTTTCGTTAGCAATAGCTGTAAATCGCCTTGTAAACTCGTCGATACAGCTTTCACGGATTGACAGACCTGCTGCCGAGTCATGACCACCAAAATTTAGTAATAAATCAGAAAGCTGCTTTAACACTCCCAATACAGGAAACTCAGGGATTGAGCGGACAGACCCTTTTCCAACCTGGCCATCTACAGCAATCATCACTGTTGGCCTATTATACATCTTCGATATACGCATCGCTAAAATTGCAATTATCCCAGGGTGCCATTTTTTAGAGGTCATGACTACAGCTTTATTGCTCAGAATAGATGGATTCATCTCAAGTGTCTTTTCAACATCTTTAGACATATGCCGCTCTATTTTCTGACGCTCTATATTGTATAAATTAAGCTCGATCGCTAGTTTTTCCGCTGCAAGGGCTTGTTTTGCCAACAAAAGCTTTACGCCCTGCTCTGGCTCTGCAATTCGGCCTAGGCTATTCAGTCTCGGTGCAATTTTTGAAGCTATAATTGATGTATTTGCATCGGCCAAGTCAGTTTCACATATTGCCAAAAGCTTGGCTATGCCAATGCGCTTCGTTTTACGTAGCTGCTCGAGTCCATATGAGACTAAAATTCTATTTTCACCTAGCAGTATACCCATGTCAGACACGGTCCCTATAGCTACAAGGTCTAAATAGCGCTTTAGGTCTAGTTTTTTTGCTGGAAGGATACCTTCCTCTATAAGATGCTCTGTAAGCGCGCAGGCAAGCTTAAAAGCAACGCCAACTCCAGTTAGTTCGCGATTGGGGTACTCAGAGCTTACAAGCTTAGGGTTAAGAGTAGCTACACAAAGTGGGATTTTATCAGTGGGTTCATGATGATCGGTGATAATTACATCAATTTTTTGCCGAACAACCTGTTCGATTTGCTCTGCCGCAGTAATGCCACAGTCTACAGTAATCAATAAAGTGCAGTGAGTTTTAAGAGCATATTCTAGAGCATCCAAAATCATGCTCTGGCGTAAAAGCGATGTGCGATTGGATATATAATGAAAAACTTTGGCACCAACGAAATTAAGCATTTCTGCTAATAGCGCCGTAGCCGTCATGCCATCAACGTCATTATCTCCATATATTAAAATATTTTCTTCCGATAAAATAGCCTGACGTATTCGCTTAACAGCTTGAGGCATTTCGGCAAAAAGAAATGGATCATGAAGATCTGGCAATTTGCCATAAAGATAGTAATGAATCGCATCAAAAGAGGTAATCCCTCGAGAAACCAGTACTTGTGCCAATACCGGATGCAGGTGAAATTCCTGCATTATCTTGTCTAGAAGTGTGGGGTCCTTCTTTGGATCGACCCAAAGAAGGTTCCCCACTTCTTTACCCCTTAAGGGGAAATCTTTTGCTGTAACTCCATCCACTAGACACTACTTGGTAGTAGTTTCTTCTTATCATCACGTGTCTCTAAGTACAGCAAGATCGGAGCTGCAATAAAGAGTGATGAGAGTGTTCCCAAGAACACACCAACTGCCATTACAAAGGAGAAGGCAAACATCGATTTACCACCTAAGAATACCAGTGTAAGCAATACTAACAGAGTGATACCAGAGGTCATCAGCGTTCTGCTAAGCGTTGTGTTAAGCGCATGGTTAACAATTTCAGCAAAGCTCTTCTTACGCATAATTCTCATATCTTCACGAACTCTATCAAACACGATAATAGTATCGTTTAAGGAGTAGCCAATGATAGTCATTAGAGCCCCGATTACTTCGAGGTCAATCTGCACCGGTAGCCCCATCTTATTGGCAATAGCGCAGACACACACGGTTAAAACGATATCATGCATAAGTCCAAGAACAGCCGCACAAGCGAACTTCCACTCAAAACGGAAGGCGATGTAAATAAGTACAGCAACTAACGCAAGTCCCAATGCCCAGATAGCGTTATTGCGCATTGCATCAGAAAACTGTCCGCTCATCGCTGTCCAGCCAGCCTCAAGGTTTTGCTGCTGTGACTTCTTAACTTTGAGCCCACTTGACTCAACAGCATTTACAAGCCATACGATACGAGGGTTTTTCTGATATTCAAAGCTATACTGATCTTTTTCAGAGGAAAGCTCTACTGGCATACCGTAAAATGGATGGCCCTGTTGCTCCACGCTGATACCAAGCTGGATTCTTAGAAGATTAGGTCGGCCAAGTTCACGAATTTGATACTCTCTACCTGATAGTCCTTTTTTCTCAAGTGCTTGCGCTACTCTTTCGCGATAATCCAAAGGCTTACCACTTGCGAGTTTAGCATCTTGTAGATCTATAACAAGAGAGTACCCACCTGTAAAGTCCATACCAAATAGTGACTTATACTGCATTGCCATTACACCTACGCCAAGTGCTAGTACAACACCAGTGATAATGAAGGCAGGCTTCGTATACTTCAAAAAGTTGAAGTTCGTTGCTTTTATTACCTCCGCCATTTTCAGTTCTTTATGTGCTGGATCTTGTACCCAGCCTGCAAAGAAGTAGCGAGTCATAAAGAGTACAGTAAACATCGATGCGACAATACCGATAACAAGTGTTACAGCAAAACCACGAACCGGGCCTGAATCAAACTGCAACAAGATCAATGCTGCAATTACTGTGGTCAAGTTAGAGTCAATGATCGCTGAAAATGCTTTTTTATATCCAAGGTGGATCGCCGATGCAATTCTTCCTGAAATCTTAAACTCTTCGCGTATACGCTCAAACACCAAAACGTTTGCATCAACTGCCATGGCTACAGTAAGTAGCATACCTGCAATGCCCGGCAGAGTAAGTGCCATTTCAATGTTCTGCATAACTGCCCAAATAACTAGCATGTTAAAGAGAACAGCTACACTCGCAACAACACCAGCAAAGCGATAGCAGCCAACCATGCACGCCACAACTAAGCAAATAGCCACGATAGAAGCTACAATACCCGAGATGCGCTCTTGCTTGCCAAGCTCTGGGCTAACATTTTGCTCAGAGAGAATTTTTGGGGTAAAGGAAAGCGATCCTGCTTTCAGATCAGTAGCAAGCTTGCTAACTTCACGCTGGGAAAAGTTTCCACTAATCATCGCATGGTCACGTAGACTTGCGTTTAAGGATGGAGAAGATATTACTTGTCCATTGAGCACTACTGCCATTCTCCAACCATTACCTTTTGTAAAGGCTTCTTTAGGAGTTCCAACAATAGCCTCTTCACTAAACTGTGAAGTCCAGTTGTAGAAATCATCACGTGGGCTGTCAGATGAATGTGCACGCCCTGCTTGGTATGAGCTTTTTACGCTAAACTGTAAAATATTTCCCTTTGATGGGTCATAGTTTGTTTGCACGTTCTCTAAGCTAGAACCATCAAGAGCATAGTTTGCAAATACAACTAGTAGTGGATGTCCGCGGAAATTCCACTCTGTCGCATCATCACCTCGGAGCCTTGCAATCATAGATTGTGAGTCATCAAACGCACCAGATGGTGCATACTCAGCTGGATTCACTAAACGAAGGCCAGCATCATAAAGAATCTGTGCACTATCTTTAATTCCACTTGTAGAATTTGATGTACGAGTTGCAGCTGTTTGCATTTTATTGTACGCAATAACGTTTAGCTGATCTGACTCTTTTTGATTTGTTACAACAGCTTCATTCCACACATCTTGTAAAAATTCATTTATCTCTTTTCCAAACTGTGCATTAAATGGTCCATACTGCTCGTTTACGATATGGAAATACATTGCTGATGCTTTTATAAGTTCAGCTGCAGAAAGCCCTTGTGCACCCGGGAAATCAATAACAATTGATGAGTTTTCAATACGGATGGTACGTTCAGAAACACCCATTTTGTTGATACGCTGATATAACTCGTTAACAGCTTGATGTAGCTGTTCAGGATCAGTAACAGGCTTATTTGCATGATCAAGGAGTGCTATGCGAACACTTTTTCCGCCAGATAAATCTAAACCCCAGCGAATAATTTTACTATCATCGCCACGGAAATAGGCATTAAAAGAACGTTTGAAATTCGCAAAATACGCATTTTCAATTGGTGGTGGTACAGTAAGGCGCGCAGTATGATCAAGATTTACTTGAGCTGCCTGATAGGCTTCTTTTGCGCGTAAAATATCTTCTTGAATTGCCTCATCAATGCGGTTTTGCACTATGATTCTCTGCTCAACATCAGAAAACTCTAATGTTGCATATTCGCGACTTCCTAAAACTGTGAAGTCTTCGCGCGTTGCTTTTAACAAGGTTGAATAGTAGTCATCAAGCTCAAAGATAAAATCTCGTGAAAACTCAGATGATGCTCCTAGTGCCTGCCCAGAATAGCTAATAAATCCTCGTTTTTGAAGAAGGCTATTTAACGCTGTAATTTCCCGGCTAAAGGATTCAGCTTCAGGACTTCCCTGGAAACGGTTGTACTGATCCATAATATTCTGCATGCCACGAAGTACTACATAAATCGAGCTATGGCGAAGGCCACTGAATGGCAAATCACGGCTCGGCGCTACTACAAGGAGGCAAAGGCGTTTTTCACTGGCCGATGCCGCCTCAAAACTCTTCACATCAAAAAGTGGAAGCTTTTCGCGGTTAAGGTCGTTATGAGTAGGGTTCCACTCACGCGTAATTTCAGCTAGTGTCTGTTCTGATACAGTTTTTGCCACTTTTTGCAAGTCAAGTGCCATCACGCTCTGCGCACCAGGCAGTGTATTTAGACTAATCCGAAAATCAGTAAAGCCTTGGGCGATTGTTTCATCGGTTGTCTGCTGAACACGAGCCAATTCATTCATAAGAAGGCGGTTGATGTCTTCTTGTTGAATTTTTTGAAATTCTGTTGCTTGCTGACTTGTTCGAAGTGCCGCTATATCCTGATGAAGTCTTAAAGTGATTGTATCGCTTGCCCAATCTAAAACAATCTCTTTAATAAGAGGGTTTTTTTGACCTAGTGCTAATGTATAAACAGCTGACTGGGAACTGTTTTTTTGCCGCTCTTCCTTCAACCAATCTAAAATCTGTTTTCTTGTAAGAGGCTTGGTTGATAAATTTGCATCTTGTGCATTTGCTTGCAACGCAGCAATTGCTTTATCAAGGACAGAAAGTTGACCCTGAATAACATCTGCACGCTCAAGCTGAGCCTGGTCGATGAATTCATTTTTAGCTTCTTTTGCTTTACGAGTTTCGCCTATGGCAAGTTTTTCGCGCTCTAGTGCCTTTTTTGTTTCTTGCATTTTGGAATCTAGCTTAGCTAGAAGTCCCGAGCTATCGGGTAAATCACTTTGAGCAAATGAAGCAAAGTAGCGTTTTGCAAAATCAGTTCCAGCAAAATTTTCTGAAACTTTTGCAATACGGCGAGCAAGGAATAAAATAGCTTCGTTATTATCCTTTTCATCTAGTATAGCCATTGTTTCAAGAACTTGAGGTGATGTACCACCTAAGACTTGAGCTACACCTGAAAAGCGATCCGCAACTAAATCAAAATAGAAGCTTGAAACCTTGGTTGTTCCTTCTTCCTGCTTTGCAGCAAAACGGAAGAGATCTTTCGTGTCACTTTCATTAAAATGAATACCCACATTGCGTAGAATTTGCACAGAGTTATCTGATGCTGTTGCATCAAGTAATGAAAGTTGCGCGGGAACGAAAGGAATTAAAGCACCTGCACGAGGCAAAAATTTTGCAAACGTTTCTCGCTCATTCGCATCAGGAAATTGCACAGATATAACTGAAGCATCATCCTTAGAAAGGGTAATATTTTTAGGATGCAATTGCAACAGCTTGCAATAGGCCCCAACCCAATCGAGGGATTCATTTTCAAGAGAGTTTACTCGCTCAGATATCTGTCCACCTATCTTCATAGCATACGCATCGTCTATCGGCTTTTTCAGCGGCTTTGAATAGAAGATGACTGTTGGGAGTATGTTATAGAGGGTAAGGAGAAATACTGCGATGATTACGAAGAACTGCCAGCGTTTTTGCTTTTCCATATTGCCAATCGTGGGTTAAGTTAATTTGTCAAAGGCTACCAGATAACCCACAATACCGTCAAAGCAAAAAATGGGCTTATACAGGTGAATGAGGCTTTATTTTTTAAATCACTGATTTGAGGACAAAGATTGTAGTGACAAGTATTGGCAAATAATTTAATCGATGACAGACAAAAAAAAAGCGGAAAAACCTTTAACTGGTTTTTCCGCTTTATCTGAACTAAGAGAACTTATGCCGGAGCAGCAGCTGCGTTCGCAGGTGGTTCTTTTGGCGCATTCTGTTTTGCAACAGCAGCATCAACCTTTTTAGAAAGGGCTTTTACTGCATAGATCCACAATACAGCAACTACAGCAAATACACCAAAGGCATATGGGGCTGTAACTGAAACGATGTTTGATCCTGCACCAGCAACTGTAGCTGCCAATACCATTTGCAGGTTACTCTGAACAAAGGCACCGCCAGCTTTACCAGCACGGCCGCCGATAACATCAACAGCAGCTTTACCTTTTGTCTTAAGTTCATCATCAAGAGGTATGTAGGCCATCTCTTTTGTTGAGTCAAAAAGGCTATACTTAATACCTTTAGATAAAATTATAATGCCAGCTCCCAAGAAGGTAGCTGCTGCAACAGGCGTTGTTGCCATCGCTTGCAAGATAAAGTCTACCCAGTCTTTTGCAAAAATGAATGCAAAGAATGTAATACCACCAACTGCAATCACAAGAGGAGTAATTGAAGCTGCAGTAAACCAGCTAACTCGACGTAACACGTTAGATCCAATTATCCAGCCGAATAGGATTGTGAATATACCTGTATAAGTAGAGTAGTTACCCATAAAGGCGTTATATCCACCTTTGTCTCCAGCAAAATAGATTCCCAACTGGTTTTTCCACTGAACTTCTACGAGGTTAATTGTAACACCATAAGCCATGATCAATAGTGCAATCAAACCAAGCTCAGGCGATTTAAAGATAATTTTAAAGCTTTCCATAAGAGAAGGCTTCTCTTTCTTCTTCTTCGGCGCGCCGGCTTCTGCTGGATCATAGAAACGCTTGTCAGTTAAAACCTTTACATGCAACCAGCGATAAAGGGCCATAGCCACTACGCCAAGCACAACAACTGCACCCATTAAAAGGTACAAAGAAACCTGCCAAGCTTCATCATGGCTTGCATAGTATTGCTTAATGTCTTCAGAGCAAAAACGAACAGCTTGGCCAGAAAGAATAAGTGAAAGGTTACCGATAACCAAGAATAGGCCATAAAAACGCTTTGATTCACGCATACGTACAACGTGGTTAGCAAACTGCCAGAACATTAGACCAATCATTGCACTGCCCCAAATTTCAGCAAGTACATAGAATAGAGAGAATGCCCAGTAAGCGTAGATATCGATAAAGCCTGTTAGTGCAGGATATGATTCTTTTAATGCTACGATAGAAGCTGCACTTGGGTGAAGGCTTTCTAAGTTTGGATAGATTACAAAGGCAAAAACACCAAAGAACACTAAAAATGGTGTCACTACGGCATAAAATACGTTTTCGCGAGAGAGCATATTGGTAAGTTTTGCGTAGATAATTACGAAAACGATCGCTGCTGGGGTAACACAGTAAAGCTTTAAGAAGGAAATAGCCCCCGCTCCTGCTGAGTTTACAACAATCGTATCTTTCGTATCACGAAGCAATGTATAGTTAAATAATATACAAAACATTATGAACGCAAGAGGCAAAAACTTCTTAAGTTCATGATTATGAATAGGCCATAAGGCGGCGCGCAGTCCCGTAAATTCGGACTTGGTTACTTCTTTTACACTCATTGTTAATTAAACCTCCGGTTAATGAAAAGAACTAATTTAATAGAAAAGCCGATATAAAACAACAGAAATTTGATTTTCCGAAACGACTTAAGACAAACATGCCCTTCAAAGAGTGTAAAGGGCTCTTTCAATCCTCTAAATCGTTAGTCGATTTAATCGAAGACTGTGCAAAGCAAAGAGCTAATCCAATAGAAAACTTTAGGCTTAAATGAAGCAAATTGCAGTGAATTTCCCTGATTTTACCCCTTATTTACAAAAAAAAACCACCTTAACATATTGAAAATCAACTTTTTAGGTAAACACTATTGCTTCTTCTATTGCTTTTAGAGAGGAAAATAAGTACAAACAGGTTAGTCTCTTTGCACGCCATCCATACATAGTGGGGGGCAGAAACATTTAACCAACCTCATTATTTCCCTTATGGACGAAGTACTACACATTAAAGGCGGAACACCTCTTGTTGGCGAAGTCAAAGCAGCTGGCGCTAAAAATGCTATGACTAAACTACTTGTGGCCTCCTTGCTCTCAGATAAACGCTGCACCTTTTACAATGTGCCTAATATTGGCGACGTTGAAGTGACAGTAGCGTTGTGCCAAGAAATTGGCATGCAAGTTACCTGGGATAAAGAAGCTGGAGTACTCCAATGCCAGACAAAAGAGCTAAAAACCTCCTACATTCCACAGCGATTTTCTGGATCTAACCGCATTCCTATACTTATGATT
Source organism: Chlamydiales bacterium (assembly GCA_041737255.1). Taxonomy (GTDB): domain Bacteria; phylum Chlamydiota; class Chlamydiia; order Chlamydiales; family FEN-1388; genus SZAS-7. The sequence continues at coordinate 24,240 of JBGSSB010000112.1, forward strand.
GGTGCGCTACTAGGAAGAACAGAAGAAGACATTATCGTTCCTACATTAGGTGGATGCAAGATTGGCAATAGAGCCGTAGAATTTCACCTAGATGCCCTAAGACAACTTGGTGCCATAATAGAATTGCGTGATATGAAACGTGAAAGTGCTTACTTTGCTCACGCGCATAATGGCCTGCAAGGAACATTAGTTCATCTTCCTTACCCATCAGTTGGTGCAACTGAAAATACAATAATGGCTTCAATAACAGCCAAGGGCACTACGATAATCAAAAATGCTGCTATCGAGCCTGAAATCGTTGATCTAATCCTCTTTTTGCAGAAACTTGGCGCTCACATTACGCTAGATGTCGACCGTACCATCCGCATTCAGGGGACTCGAAAGTTTTACGATGTGGAACATACAGTATGCTACGACCGTATAGAAGCCGCTTCTTTTGGCATGGCAGCTATAGGCACTAAGGGCAAAGTCTTTGTAAAAGGAGCCGATCATATTAATATGATCACCTTCCTAAACAAACTTCGGGAAATTGGTGGTGGATTTGCTGTTAAAAAAGATGGTATCGAGTTTTTCTATGATGGGCCGTTACAAGGCGGACTTCACCTAGAAACAGATGTACACCCTGGATTTATGACCGACTGGCAGCCACCTTTTGTTGTACTTTTGACTCAGGCCGCAGGTACTTCTATCGTCCACGAAACAGTCTATGAAAACCGTTTTGGCTTTACTGAGGCGCTTCGCGAGATGGGAGCAGATATATCGCTCTTCAAGCAATGTCTTGGAGGGAAGTTATGCCGTTTTTCTTCTCATAGCTTCTATCACAGCATCGCCATTAAAGGGCAAAGTGTCCTTTCCGGCAAAAAAATCGCCATCCCAGATCTTCGAGCAGGGTTCGCCTACCTCATGGCAGCTCTAATATCTAAAGATGAAAGCACTATTTCTGGCCTACATTTTCTCGACCGTGGGTATGAAAATCTTGTGAACAAGCTTACAAACCTCGGCGCTAACGTGCAACGCACTGCAATACAAGAATCTGCCCCTCAAGAGGTAGCTCACGCACTTGTCGGTGAAGAATCACAGAAAAAGCGTAAAGGTACCGAAGCTACTGTTTAACGGCAAGCTCTTCAACTGCTTCCATATATGATTTTTGAAAGCAGCTTATTGAGCTCGAATTGCCCGTTATAGACTCGATAGTCTGCATATTCATCAAAGTTCCCTTATGAAGAGCACAAGAAAGCTCGCCTATCTTGCGATACAGCTCCTTAATTTTGTCTGAGACCTCGGGAATATCAGATCGCACGCTTATGAGCTCTTTAACTAAAACCTGTTTCTCAACCGCTGACAATGCCTGAAGTAGCATTCGCGCTGTAGTGATAGCACCATACCTGCCATCATAATCATGCAGTCTTCCACTTTGAAACGTCTCGGGACATAGAACCTCTGAAGCCTCAAGTTCAGTCAGCTGTGCATAATTTGCAAGTGGGATATACACCTGCGGCCAAAAACCTTCTAGAGCTAGCCTGCCTTCGTCAATTGATCCAGTTTCACTTAAGTTAGCAACAAGGGCTTCGTCATTATAAATCTCCTTTACAACAGCCTTGATGTACCCTCCAAGTGTATTTTGGTATTGTGCATCTTTTGGATTATTTGAAGAAACAACATGCACTTCAGGAATATCACCATGTAAATCGGGATGATAGCTAAACCGTACAAAATCAGCGGCCATATCCCTCCACCTAGTTCTGTAGGCCTGTTGCAGGAAATTATCAATCCCTAAATCGTGAAATACCCCCTGATGCATAGGAAAGTGCTGAAAAAAGTTCATTACAGACTGTCTTTGCAGCTGTATTTTAAACTCATCTGACGATGCACCTTCACCAAAGTCCCTATTTAATGCATAAAGAAACTCCAACAATGGACCACACTCAATAAAAGTACGTATAGCGCTGACAAGTGCTGCATATTCCCTTTCTACAACGTCTTGATCATCAGGTAGAGGGATCGCATCATACAGCCCCAACACAAGAGCTGATGAAAGCAGTTGAGCCACGTGCCCAACTAAGCAATTGAGGGAGTGATGAGATGGAAACTCTCTTGAGTATAAAATAATTATCTGCACAGCAAGAATTACAACCGAATGGACACAGTAACTCCACGACTTAATAACATGATTGTGAAAAAAACCACACTGCGCCCCTGTTAAGGCATCAGCTGATGATACTAACAAAGCATAGACAAGCGTCCCTACAGCCTCAGCAGTCGCTAAAAATGAATTGCATACGTATGTCGAAGTAACAAATAGATTCGTCATATCTTGAAGAATCCTTCCGTGCCAATGCTCAGAAGATGCTTTTTGATAGAGTGATGCACCCAGAAATGTAATGGCTGAAAACCCATGGGCACTAAGTGTTTTCGGAGGCAGTGAAATAGTCTGACTTAAGAAATAGTCCTGTCCTAATAGCTCAGGTAAAATTGATGAAAGCTCATTTTGTACATTGCTCATAGGATTCACCATTAATCAGATCTAGACGCTACCGCATTTCATTTTAGGCGTCAACTCAAAGCTAACTTGATTGTTCAGATAACCTTAGGTGTTGTTGCATGACCTAACCTGTCCGCAAAGAAATGAGCCTCTTGCTCCAATAGTATCAACTTAAGTAAATTTGTATTAATAATAAGGATATGCCGTAAGGCCATAGTAAGTCTTCTGCACGGGAGCCCGTCAAGAGATATTGTCAAATGTTGTGTTTCCAAAAAAGATTGCACCCTAATTTCTAGTTAATAATTAAGCTGTTTTTTCTTGAATTTCGACCTCCTCACCATTCTTAAATTGCACCCCTTGGATGATCTTCACCATATGTTTG